>JASHRR010000608.1 GCA_030037185.1 Xanthobacteraceae bacterium
GGAGTGTGGCTCAGCCTGGTAGAGCACCTCGTTCGGGACGAGGGGGTCGCAGGTTCAAATCCTGCCACTCCGACCAGCACTTGGCCAGAAATCCCGCCATCGCCACCAAAGGGTCCGCCAATGAATGGCGGAACTAAGTGAGAACGCGGCCCACTCGTCGTCGTAGAAGGGCCACTCTCCATCTTGGATTGACTTCCATAGGTCGTTGCACTTCTCCTCGCTCACCTCTGCCGTATCGCCATCAGCCTCGTGGCAGGCATCTTGGCGCCGGGGCCAGCTCAGCCACTCGCGCCCGATACTTGCCGCATGGCCACGTTCCTCACACCAGGGCGACGAGGGATAAGTGTTACGTCGCCAGGAAGATCAAACATCGCGATGTCTGCTGGTGAGGGTGCCGCTGGCGTGCGGCTCGACCGGAGCGAACGGCCGAGTTCGACCCCCAACTGTCGTAGCGCCCTAATCCTCGACCAACGGATATGCGGAGAGGCTGATCGGCTCGATCCGACGGGGATGTCTTGATCACGTCGTCGTCGTTGGCGAGCGCCATCTTCGCCACGTTCTCGCATGAACGCACCTATCGCTGCAGAAGGACCGCCGGTTCGGCGTGATGTGTGACGCACAGGGCGCGTGCGTTCGTCGCCGATCTTGGGCGGGCTACACCAGCAATATGGTCGAGTTTGAGTTTCCGACAGGGACAAGGGTGCCGTGCCGCCGAGGGCGCATGGTCGGTCGAGCGTCATCGGGTTTGTAGGCGCGCGAAACAGGTGCGAAAACGCCTCGTGTGATGCATGATCCGGGCTAGGTCGCCCGCCTGGGGCGAGAGACATGACGTCCCGCGCGAGCGGAGCGTCCCAACGACAAGACCAATGGGAGGAAATCCGATGGCCAGATTTTACATCCTGTTGCCGGCGGCGCTCGCCGCGGCGGCGCTGAGCGGACTCGCCGCTTCTCCGTCCTTTGCGGCGGACAAGCCGGCGGCGAAGGCCGCGGCGGCCCCCATCACCGCCCAGCAGGCCATCGACCTCCAGGACAAGTTCCTGCGCGCCCTCTACGGCACGGACCTCAATGCCATCTCGGCCCTTCTGTCCGAGGATGTCACCTTCACCCACCCGAACGGCATGGCGCTGGACAAGAAGGGCGAGATGAACCTGATGTCCACCGGGCCCCTGCCCCGCTACAGGAAGCTGGAGCAATCCAACATCAAGGCGAGGATCTATCCCGGCGCCGCCGTGCTGACCGGCGACGTCACCTTCACCGCGCTACCCAAGGAGGGAGCGCCGCCACCGACGCCCAACACCTACCGTATGGCCACCGCTTGGGCGGATGAGGAGGGCGTGTGGCGCATGGTGAGCTGGCAGCTCGTCGCCATCGCCAAACCCGGGGCGGGCGGGTCCCCTTGAGCCGGCGGCCGACCCGGCCCCGGCGCCGCGCCCGGAGCGGCGGCCCCGCCCGCCGCGCCCACGTCGAGCGAGTAACCTGATCCAGTTGGAGGCCGTCTCTTGGCTCATATGAAGATCGGCCCGCTTGCGGCCGCCAGTCTTGCGGGAGCCGGGACCTCTGCCTGGGCGCAAGACGAAATCCTTGCACGCACTTTCTCACTTTGGTGGGAAGGCGCGAGGATTGATCCTTCCTCGCCATCGTGGCCCGGCACGCAACCACTTAAAGCCGGCAGCCCGCTGGGCAATCCCAATCAGATCTCAGGCTACGAGCGCTTTGCGCTGCGCAGGAGTTGTGGGCCGAGGCTGAAGACGATGCCAAGTTTGTTGTTGCCGGCACGGCGTCGGCCTACCTTCTCCGGACAATGAAAATCAATCCTCTTGCGACCGGCTTCATCATCCCCCCGCTCAGCCCGCTAAAGCTTCAAAACCGCCGGTTGGCACCGACTGGGTTCACGAAATCAAACATGACGGCTACCGAATTATCGTCCGCCGGGACGGCCGCCCAGTGCGGCTCTACAGCCGCAACGCCTACGACTGGACGGTGCGACTGGCGGCGATCGCGGCTGCCGCGGAGCTGATTAAGGCCAAGAGCTTCACGATTGACGGCGAGGCAGTTGTGCTCGGGCCTGACAGCTTGTCACGGTTCGAGGAGTTGTCTCGTCGCGAGGCCGCTCGAGCCGCGATCCTCTACGCCTTCGATTTGATCGAGCATGATGGCGAGGATCTCCGCAATCTCCCGTTCCTGGATCGCAAGGCAGCGCTGGCGCAGCCGCTACGAGATACGAAGGCTGGCATCCTGCTTAACGAACACATTGTCGAGGATGGGCCGACCGTGTTCGGCCATGCGTGCCAGCTCGGGGCCAAGGGCATCGTGTCGAAGAAGGTCGACGGCGCCTACCTGTCCGGCCCGTGCTGCATCTGGATCAAGGTCCGCAATCCCCCCAGCATCGCGGTGCAGCGGGAGCGGAGCGAGATTTGGGATCGACGCGCTTGGGGCGGCGCGCGCCGACGATGACCCATCGCAAAGGCGAAATCACAGCGGCCGACCTCAACCGTAAATGGCCGCATCATGAGGCGCTCCCGGCCGAAAAGGGGGCGGCCGACCGACACGCGAATGGGCTTGGGCAACCTGTCTAACCGGCGTAGAAGGCGATGGCTCGGGCCACGTCGTCGGGAGAGGCGAGGCGGCCCAGTGCCGTCTGGGCCGCCAGGCGCTGCTTGTGTTCCCGATCGAGGTCGGCGTGGAGGAGACCCTCTACCGGCCCCGGGGCCACGACGTTGACTGTGATCCCGCGAGGCCCCAGTTCCTCCGCGACGTAAAGGGCGAACGAGCTTAGGGCCGCCTTCGAGGTTCCGAGCGCGATCATGCCCTCCTGTGGCCGCTGACTTAACACAGCGCCGAGGTAGATGATCCATCCGTCGATAGCCGCGAGAGATCGTGCCGGGGACTACGCCTGGCAGTGTCAAGGATGTCACGGGGTACCGCGAGGAGCGCGCTCAGCGCGTCGAATAGCCAGCTTGATGTCAACAGCCCAAGCATCGCCCGACGCCACTTCCGACGAAGATCCGGATCGACACCTCATGATGAGAATCTCAGAGGCCTCGCCGAAAAGCCGTTCGCCTGTCTGGTCGCTCCTTAGCCGGCCACGCCTCGGCTCGCTCCCACGCTGCGTTCACCACGCAACAGCCGCACCGGTCTCCACCGACATACCAGCCCGCGGATCACAAGAAGCGCCGCCCCCGAGCGGCCTCGTCATCCTGAGCGCTCTACTGACCCTCACTGCTGAGCTCAGCTGTGGCCGCTCGCTGCTAAATCCCCATAGCTGAGCGCGTGGCACCGCCTCATACGTGCCCCTTCCCGCGGTTTCGTTCCTTGGAGGTTTTCAGACGCCGGCCGCTGTCCGTGTGGGACTGTTCGTGACGGCCGGCGTCTGAAGACCTTCACAGCAACGGACATCGCGCCTCGTTCCGAGCGCACCGGCAATCAGTGTAGTTTTTTCAGAGGGGTGCCAGCGGCAGCCGCCGAAATCTGCCATCATCATCGAGCGCTTGACCGGCATGGTTATGCCAGGCCGTTAACATTGGCAAACTGGGGAGGAGCATCATGACAACATCGTCTCTCGCTGGCGGGTTCATCGTTTCGTTGCTTGCAGCGATTGCGCTGACGCCGGCGCGCGCAGCTGACATGACCAATGAGCGCATGCTCAATCCGCAGCGGGAACCGCAGAACTGGATTCTCCATCACGGCAATTACCAGGGCCACCGCTATTCCCTGCTCAAGGAGATCAGCGCCAACACCGTGCGAAACCTCAAGCCGGCGTTCACGGTGGCGCTGAGCGGATTTCAAAGCGGCGGCCGCTACGCCCACGGCAACCTGGAAGCGACCCCACTGGTCGAGGACGGAATCATGTACGTGCCGGACGGCTGGGGCGCGGTCTATGCGATCGACGTCTCCAGCGGCCGCAAGGGCGTCATCAAGTGGAAGATGGACCCCGGCATCGACCGCGCCTGGGCCGCCGACGTCGCCTGCTGCGGCATCAACAACCGCGGCGTTGCGCTGTGGAAGGACAGGGTGATCTCGATCGCGCTCGATGGGCGCATGTTCTCGATCAACAAGGCGACCGGCGAGGTCGTCTGGGAGCGCAAGATCATCGAGCCGGCGATCGGGGAGACACTCACCATCGCGCCGCTCGTCATCCGCGATCTCGCCATCGTCGGCAATGCCGGCGGGGAACGTGGCATCCGTGGCTTCATCGAGGCGACCGATCTCGACACCGGCAAGGCGGCGTGGCGTACGTATACGATCCCGGGCGCCGGCGAACCCGGCAACGAAACCTGGAAGGACGGCAAGGAACGCTGGCGGCACGGCGGCGGCTCGGTATGGGAGACCGCGACCTACGATCCCGAAAGCGACACCTTCTACCAGGGCATCGGCAATCCAGGACCGGACTGGGACGCGGAATTCCGGCCGGGCGACAACAAGTGGACCGGGAGCGTGCTCGCGATCAGCCCGAGCGACGGCAAGATCAAGTGGGGTTATCAATACACCCCCAACGATCCTTACGACTTCGATGAAATCTCCGAGCACCCGATCATCAACGCCAAGGTCAATGGCGAGGACCGCAAGCTCATCGTGCACGCGGCACGCAACGGCTTCTTCTACACCCTCGACCGCACCAATGGCTCCTTCATTGCCGGCAAGCAGTATGTCGACGAGTTGAACTGGACGCCCGGGCTCGACCCAAAGACCGGCCTGCCGCTCAACTACAACCCCAATGCCGACGTCCAGATGTATGTGGAGAGCAGCCATGGCACCCGTGCCAAGCCGAACAGCGGAAAACTGTGTCCAACGAATAACGGCGGCAAGAACTGGGAACCGAGTGCCTACAATCCCGAGCTCGGCCTGCTTTACGTTCCGTCGATCGAGGGCTGCAACTACATCGAATTGGTCCAGCAGGAGGATATGGTGGATCAAGGTGGCCCGATTAAGCCACGCGAGCGGTTCATGGGGGGAGCCCCCAAGACCCCGGATCGCCTCTACGGCAGCCTCAAGGCCATCGATCCAGCGACCGGAGAGACGAAGGCCGTCCGCAAGCTCGACTATCCGAACATGGCCGGCGCGCTCGCGACCGCCGGCAACCTGGTCTTCCTCGGTCATTACGACGGTACGTTCGCGGCCTATGACGCCAAGACCCTGAACGAGGTGTGGAGTTTCAACGTCGGCAGCCCAATTCAGGCGCCTCCGATCAGCTACGCGGTCAACGGCAAGCAGTACGTTGCAGTTCTGGTGGGAGCACGCATGTGGCCGTTCATTATCCAGAATGCGCCCGAGTTGAAGAACCAGACGGCCGCGTCGATGCTGTACGTGTTCGGTCTGTAACCGGCCGACCGACTGCACTTGATTGTCACCGGTACGCTTCCTGCGCGCCGGTGATGAGCTCCGCAAGAACAAGCTGCATTTTCCAAGGTGAAATTGACCGTCCGAGAACTGCTGATACAGTCGCCGCTTTTGCCGCTTCGGGTCGGCGCACCCTTGTGCCAGTATGTCGCGGAGGGCGGCTCGTCGCCAGATAGGTTCCGTGGCGTGCGCTTGTGGCCGCTTTTGGACCGCTGTCGTTAGGATCGGACCAAGGTCGGATCAATCCGCGGGCCGGCCATGACGGGCGGGGGGCATGGCCAGGCGATAGCCGAGCGCATAGGCGGTATGGAGCGCGGCCGATGCCGCCCGTACAGGATTACGGCAACAATGGAGGGCGCTCTTCCGGGAATGGGATGTCGTCGTCTGCCCGGTGGCACCAACTCCCGCCTTTCCGCATTCCCAAGAATCGGACCGCCAGCCGTTTGCGCCGCAGATTATCCAGTCCGAACAGCGTTGCCGCCGTCTCGACCGCCCCTGCCTCGTCGGTGGCCTCTACGATGCCGAGTCTCTCCATGCGCTTCCCGCCGATGAAGTGCACCGACCAGTTACGCGCGTTCGGGTCGCGCGGTGGCTCTGGTCTCGGCTCGCCGTCGTAGCGTTTGATGATGTGGGCGCCGCGGCGTAGGGCAATATTCCGCTTTGGGTATCGGGCGATCGCCGCCATGTAGGCCGCGGTGGCCATGTGGAGGTTGGCGAGCCGGCCGAGCACCTCGGTGTCGCGCCCTTGCTCCATGACGATCTTGTATTCGAGGCACTCAAGTTCCATGGCACCATTGTAGGCACGCCGCCATGATCCGCCAACTGATGGCGGTCCTCGTTGTTTTTCGGAGGATCGGTTGGATCAAGCAGGGGCGCCGGTCATGCTCGTCAAGGAGGACATCGGCGGTATGTCTCGGAGGCCCGATTAGGCATTTGCGGGCGTGGCCATCGGTCAGCGCTTCCTCCCCTATGCTGAACCGTCGCCGAACTGCGGTACTTTCCCCGGTCGGTCACGCGGCGTGCTGGTGGGCCTCTCGGGCGGCCTCTGCGGCCTCGTCGAACAGCTCTTCCAGCATCGTCTTGGCGCGGCGCAGCCCGGTGACCACCATTCGACGTAGGCCAGCCGCCGCTCTGTCGTCCATTCGACCGGCGGGCTCGATGTGAGAGAGTTTTGCTGATCTTGTCGGCGAGTTTGATGAGCTTGGCGCCGGGGCTCAGGCGCGTGGACGATCTGTGCGCGTTTGCGTTCCTCTGGCGGAAGCTTTTTGTTGTCCGTGACTTCCTCGACCAGTTCGGCGACGGGCGGGCCGAACAGTCTGGCGATCAACGCTGCGGGTATCTTTGCGTCTTCGATCGCGTCGTGAAGCAGGGCTGCGCAGATCGCGTCCTCAGACCCGCAGACCTCAGGAGGTCTGCAATTCGATCGACCGCTCCCGGCGTCATCATGATCGCCATGCCATGGAGTTTAAAAGTTTCGGGTTGAGTTGGAAGCGATCCTCACCCTGGCGGAACCTAATCGCCATGTTGTGTGGGGTCGTGGTGCTTTTTGGCCAGCCCCTCGGTGAATGGTCAAACGGTACCGCAACGCACGGCTTCACCCGTCGTCCCTGCCCCGGTTGCTGCCCCGGCCGACCAAATCACCGCTGACGACATATCGTCCGGTCAAGGATCGATCGCTCCCGTTCCGGCTCCCTCCGGAGCTGCCGGCGGCGTCCCCGTTGGCCACGACACCGGTGACTTCGAACGTGGTTGAGGTGGAAACTAGTGCACCATCGCCACCGCCCCCGGAAGCGACCCTACCGCGCGACCTCACGCCGTTGGGTATGTTCATGTCGGCGGACAACATCGTGAAAGCGGTGATGCTCGGCCTGCTCTTTGCCTCGGTGCTGACCTGGACGATCTGGCTGGTCAAGACGTTCGAACTCGTGTCGGCGCGGCGCAGCCTTGACCGCGCGCAGGAACTCCTTGCCGGCGCGCGTTCGTGTGCCGCGGTCGTTCGGCCCGCAAGCGACGCGAGTCCGCATGTCGCGCAATTGATACAAGCTGTGGAAGGCGAATTGCGCCGCTCGACCATCTTCACGACAGTGACGGCCTCAAGGAACGCGTCACCCTGCGCTTCGAGGGCATCGGGGCCGGCGTCGGGCGGCAGATGATGGAGGC
>JASHRR010000609.1 GCA_030037185.1 Xanthobacteraceae bacterium
CCAGCTAGAATTTCCAGTTGGCGCCTACCTTTACGACGCTGTCGCGTTCGCGGATGTCAGAGAGGAGAGATGAACCCGCCACCGAGGCGAAGCTAATCGTTTGGGTTCCGAAGTCATAATAATTATATTCAAAGAACATGGTAAAGTTGTTGGTGATGGCATATTCGAAGCCACCTCCTATTGTCCAGCCGCTGCGCGTGTCGCTCGCCGACGCGAATGTCGTGGTATCGGCAAATTGGATATTGTAGTTCTCGTGGGTCCAGGCGCCGCCGGCTTTCCCGTAAGCGAGCAGGCGACCCCAGGCGTATCCGAAGCGGGCTGTCACCGAGGAAAGCAAATCGATTTTCGTTTCGTCAGTGAGCCCGACGTTCACCTGATCGGGATGCGTTCCCGAGAGGTTTGACCAGGCCGCGTCGCCTTGAATTCCGAATACCCACGTCGAGATCTGATAATTGCAGCCAAGCTGACCTCCAAGGAGCAGGGCCGTCCCGTCGTGGGATCCAAGCGCCCCCCAGCCGCTTTCTTCGAACAGGCTGCCAAAGTGACCACCGCCATAGCAGCCGGTCCAATTGTAGGGCGCGGGCGGCGGAGCCGCCTTGACGGGAAGATCCGCGGCGATCAGCGGTCCCGCCGACGATGAGAGCAGACCAAGGCCGACAACAAACGAACTTTTCATGAATTTCCCCCGATGCCTTGCAGCAAGCGTCCGCAGCCCGACACCGCCATCAGCAGCGCCGAAGCCTCATCCCCTCATCAGAACTTGTAATTCAACCCGATCTTGACGATGTGAGTCGTCGAGGGGTCCTGCCTCCAACAGAAAGTGCCACTGCAGGTGTCGAAGGAGGTTCCACGTTCGACAAACATGTACTCGAATTTTCCCGTCCAATGGTCAAATATGGCGTATTCGGCTCCGCCCCCGACAGTGAACGGGCTCTGAAATTTGCTGCCGGTGGCAAAAAAGGCAGGGTTGTTTGCGTCAGTGACCGTGGCGGTGCTGTCAAAAAAGGCGACGCCAAGCTTGCTGTACAGAAGGAGGCGGTCAAAGGCGACGCCGACGCGGCCGCCGACCAAGCCGTAGCCGGTGCCAACCTTCGAGGTATCGCTCACGCTTCCCAAGCCGCCGCCCGGCGGCACAACAACGAGAGGCTGCGGCCCGGAGCCCTCGACGTGGAGAAATCCGCCTTCGCCTTCGATGCCGACAACGAGCCAATTGTTAGCTTGCCAATTGCAGCCCAATGTGCCGCCGCCGATCCCCTCATTGCCGGGACTGAAATCCCATTGACTGACACCAGCGGGGGCGAAACCGTTCAGGTCTGTCGCTGTCCACTGATTCTGCGCCGCCCAGCCGACATATGCGCCGGCGTAACAACCCGTCCAGCTATAGGGCGCCACCGGCTTGGGCGGCGGTGCTTTGCCTGGCAGATCGGCAGCCCGCCCCGCTCCGACATCAATGACGGCGACGGCCGCAAGCCCGGCCGTGGCGGCCAGCGCCAGTTTACTCCACCAATTGTTCATGCTGTTGCCCCAGCCCCTGTTAGGCAAACGCCGCCGGCGGGCACCGTCCACCCAAATCACCCAGCGTCTCAATGTTCGCAAGCGCACACAAAAAATCGATATGGATATTGGGGCGATTTCATATTTTTAAAATATCATTTTTTCATTTATCAGCCGGTTTGCACGAAAAGCAGCCAATTGATGGCTTATTGTGCGACAACTACATGCAAAAGATGAAGTTCGCGTTGCGGGCGCGGGTCGGTGTCACCAATGGACTATCACGAGGTCAGAGAACCAGCTCACATCCCATTTTTGGGAAGCAATGCGAGCGCCAGCAACATGCTACCCGCTGGCGGTGACCCGGCTAGGGTTGGGACCAATTGAACTGTTTTCCACAGCTCAACGCTACCCCACGCCGGGTTTAATTTTGCGTCGTCTCCCGTCGGGGGCGACGCGTCCGGCGCCGCTTCGCTTGTCGAGGTATCCGCCAGCGATGCCGATACAGTCAGGGGTGATCGCTGTTCGGGATTTGAACCAACGGAAATGGATTGCAGCCGCCCCAGCAACAAGCTTGGCGGGCGTTAATTCGCGGCCGATCGCTCATATTCTTCGCAGGACAAAGCGCAGTTGCCCCGTTTACATGCAAAACAGCATATGGTGGAGAAAAAATATATAATAATAGTATGGAAGCTGTCTGCTATTCATATCGATTTTTTTGTTCAGTCGCGAAACATTGAGCCGCTGGGGGATTGGTGCAACGGCAACTTCAACGCAAACCCCGTCATTCTGCGCCCGAAAAGCAATGCCCTGGTCGCCGCTGACGACTTGAGTCGGCAGTTCTGACCGCAACCAACGGAGGCACTTTCCATGAGGAAATCGATGATCGAAAAGCTGGTCATCTGGCCAACTCTCTGCCTTACGGGTGCGATCGCTTTGATTGCGGGCGGCTGTACCTACAGCGACGCCGCCGTGCACAAGGCGGCACCAATGAAGGCCGGCACGCAGCAGCAACAAAAACCGATCAAGCTGCGGTATTATGGCGGCCCGAAAAGTCCGATGTATCCCGAGTAATTGGTAACTCGCTGAAAGCAACCGCCTCTCCGTAATATCTATATTGACCTCTATTAGATTGCTGTAAAACACTGATTTGTCGCCATACGTAAAACCGAAGTTGGCCGGATCGTCCTTTGATCATCGATAAGGGCGCCAGCCTGATCGAGGAGGAGCGACCCACGTGGCTTGGCGCGCCGCCGCACCGAACAGGGCCTGAGCAATATACCTGCGCCGAGCTCTGGCCCGCAGACCAGCTGTTCGCCCCGCAGTCCTGGATTCGGACGGGGGACCGAAATGTCAATCCGCCTTCCGATCGATCCGAACGTTGCGGCGGAAGCGGTACCGTTGAACAATGCGCAAGCCGGTTAGCACGGTCCTGGTGATCGACGACGAACCGCAGATCAGGCGTTTCATTAGCGCAGGCCTGGAGCTTCACGGCTATCGGGTGCGCGAATCCGAAAATGGCTCGGCTGGGTTAAAGGCGGTCGCCCAATTTCAGCCGAACCTGATAATTCTGGACCTTATCTTGCCGGACATGAACGGACTCGAAGTGCTCGAGACTGTACGATCCTGGTCGGATGTTCCGGTCATCGTGCTGTCGATCCAAGCCGACGAGGAACGCAAGGTACAACTCCTCAGAAGCGGCGCTGACGATTACATGATCAAGCCGTTCGGCATTGCCGAACTGGCTGCACGCTGCGAGGCCGCCCTGCGCCGCTATCACAAGACCGTTGACAAGGACCCAGTTGTGCACACCGGGCCGCTGACCGTTGACCTCGTCTCGCGCGCCGTGACGCTCGACGGGCGACACATATCGCTGACTCGCCAGGAATATCGGTTGCTATATTTGCTCGCCGCCCAGCTTGGGCTGGTGATCACCCACCAACAACTTATCAAAGATATTTGGGGCGATTCCTCGCCCGACCACGTGCAGTATCTGCGGACGCTGATACGAAGGCTGCGCGAGAAGCTCGAAGTCGACCCAAGCCAACCTAAGCTGCTTATATCGGAGTCCGGCGTCGGCTATCGCCTGGAGCCCGTTGCCGTTCGATCGCCAAGGTCGAACTCGTGAGGCGGGCCGGCGGGCCGGTTGTGACATCTTCGTTATCAGCAGCGGCACGGGGCAGCACAATCGATAAGACTCTTTTGAGGAAGAAGGGCGCAACCATGGCGGCAGCAAGGCGGTTCCACTTCATCGGAACGCGCTCCATTCCTCCATCACTCTCCGAACAGATTACTCCAGTCCTGCCCCTTCGCCTTGGCGGCAACTGCATCACAGGCGTCTTTTTTGCCGAGGCATCGGGTTTGCACGATCGCATTGAGTGAGTCGCCGGCCGGTACGATTTGAAGGCAGGCCACGGCTGGGAATGCTGGCTGCGAATCCTGAGCGAATGCCCAAATCATCTGGTCGCCCGCAAGTATGACATGGGTAGAGCGCTCTATGACGCGCCAGCCGTGATTGGCCTCATTGCGGAGGTTCGCATAAAGTTGTGACAGTGAATCGAATTGTCGACCACAAAGCTCATCGGCCCTCGCACTCCCGGGCGCCAGAAACATCCGAACAGCCAGGAGTTGGGACAGCATGATTGCGCAGCAGCACAGTCGTCTTATCTCGAATGGCATTGGGGGGCCGCCAGCGTGTCCGCGCATGTTGGAATGTCCAAAACTATGCGCACCGGGCAGCGAAAAATCAATAGCCATTTGATCGATATCGAGGCCAGGAAGTTCCGACTTCCGCTCGCATGCGATTGCTCGTGAAATGCGCCCGTCGGATCTGGAGAGGTTGCAGGAGCAATCCAAGCCGTCACAATGGATGGCGCAAACCGACGTCTTTCGGGTCAGTCCCTCAAGCGGACTCAGCGCATAATACCTTCAATATATTTCGCGTTCAGTGGTAACGCTTGCAGCGCGGCGACAGCGCTTCCGGTGCCAAGCTGCTCGATTTTGCCCCGCCATCCATACCCCGCCGGCTACTTGCCCAGTTGAAGGTTTAGCGTCGTCGCGGTCTCAGCGACCCTGAAAGCTGCTCGACCGCCCGCCGGCAAGCAAAGCAGGTCCCTCTAGCGCGATTAGACTCCGGTTGATGGCTACTGCGCCGAGGGGGGAGAGCGAGACCCCTCGGGCGGCGCGGGGAGCGGAGGCGACCGGGTGCCCCGGGGGATGAAAGGCAGCGCTGCAGGATTCCCGCCCGGGCGCGTGCCGAAGCCAAAGAATCGCCGTGGCGGCCGGCAAAAATTGTCGCCGCGTCCTGAAAGATCCGCGATCAACTCGTCAGTGATGTTGACTTCGGTGGCGGGCTGCTTGGCGCTGGCCCAAAACTTCTTCACGGCCCTTCGGGTCTGATCGCCCAGCTTGCCGTCGGCCGTGCCCTGGAAGCAGTCGAGCCGCCGCAACTCAAGCTGCGCCTTCCTGATCTGCCCGGGCGAATTGGCGCGCGATGCTGACAGCGCGTTGGCGACCGGCTGGCTTGGCTCGCCGGCCGCGCGATCTGGGACGGAAACATCTTGTGCGAACTCGACTGTGCGGCTTGTATCAAACGCACCCGCCGGCGGCGCGGACAGCGCAATTGCAACGGCAAGTGATCCGTTCCGCCAAACCCAGCCGTGCATCGCCAACTTCCCCTTTTGCTGATATCGCGTCTGCGGCGGACGCTAGCATGGTAGGGTGCGTAAAGCGAAGCGCTCCTGCGACCCTCCGGCGGTCCATCGCCATTACCGTGTCATGCCCCGGGCACTGCGCGGTCGAAAGACAAGCAAGGCCTTGCGGGCAGGGCATCGCCGCTTTCTGCGGGCGAAGACACTCCTTTGAGGCGTTCATTCGGGATTAGTCGGCCTCGCATGCTCGTCCCTATTCGCTCACATATCTGCCAACGTATTTAAAACGATTATAAGCAGTCCAATGAGGGGCGCTTAGGGAACATGCCGACGTGGGGCCGCTCGGATTTCCGCTGGACCACACCACCGTCGGGCATTCGCCACTCTGACGATGACTAAGCGTCGTTTAGATCCTTGATGGTGACGGTCAAGACCTCATAAGGGACTCGAGTCGTCTGATCATATTTATTGCTGGCGGCACGCTCGATCCTGTCCCTGCCCGTCTCAAAGATTTCAGTTGGTCCAGTTAAGCCTATCATTCTGCCAAATTGGGACAGGGTTTGAAGATCAATTCGGCATATCACTTCCAATCGCTCGTCCAGCATCAGGAAGTAAATGCCATCTTGGCGGACTGTGTACTTGCCCGGTGCTCCCGTTAACGGCATTCATTGCACCTGCTTGCAGACGCGGGCAACCGGGGGCGGCCTGCCCCGATTGGCACCAGGGTCCGAGGCGCCCCCCTACCCGACTCGAGCGACTAACCCCCGTGGCTGTGCCGGGATCGCTACTGCGCGGTAGGAGCCACGCAAACAAATACCCGCCGGTTTGAGCGAAAACCGCTTACTTGAGGTTTGCAGCGGTCAGATCGACCGAAAGCTTGGCGATAAAGGTCGCGCCACACCAGTTGGTTCCAAATCCGCCCGGATTTATCGCCGTGAAGGAGCCGTCGAACCG
>JASHRR010000072.1 GCA_030037185.1 Xanthobacteraceae bacterium
CTTCTCGGAGCCTCGCGGATTTCCGCTCGCACCTTTCTGAAAGCGCGGCATGCACAGCCTCCTGTTCGCGTCCCTGTGTCTATCCGAACAACAGGGAGGCTGTGACGTGAAATCTTGGTCGCAATCTTGGTGCCAATCAGACAGAATTAGCCCGGATTAGACAGTGCGACGGCATCAGCGGGAGTGTAGGAAGTGCCCGTTTTACGGACACTTCCGCACTGGCGGATATCAGCCCGAACCGCTTTCTTCGTTCAACGACTTCTCCGAGAAGGACGCGCATCTTCCGACTGCCGACCAGTCGGATTTCTGATCCGAGCGGGGCGCGAACGGGCTTCTCCGGGTCGGACCGGAAGTGATCCGCGTTCTCGACTTGGCGGGCAAGTGGCGCGCCGCCCCTCAGGCAGTTTGCTGTGGGTGGAACTGGCAGCGAGCGCGAGAGTGTCCACGATCGCTCTTGCGCGGGCAAACGCCGTGATAGGAGGCAAGAATCGCGATCAGAGGGCGATGACGACCTCGGCGGTACCCGCCGAGTCCCCAACAGGCAGCAACGAGTGCCAACGAAACGCGCGGTTTTTTGCAAATCGAAGCCAGGCCGACAAGCAGGAAACGCGCGCGAAATCGGCAAAACTGAAGATAGTGTTGCTTTGACGGTCCAGGCTGATGGCGTTTGGTCATCAGC
Organism: Xanthobacteraceae bacterium; assembly: GCA_030037185.1. Next base: position 680 of record JASHRR010000072.1, read on the forward strand.
GCGGCAATCATAATGACCGCCGGTCGTCCGCTATGCCGGTTTTAGCCGTGATAGCGGACATCCGGATTGACTGCCTCGGGCCAAGACCAGTTTCGGTCGTATCGCCGGCCTAGAAATCCGGCTTGTCTGCGACCGGGATGTGGTAATCGAACAAAATCTGGTTGTTCTCGGCGCAGGCTTCCTCATGCATCGGCCGCTGGACCCGCCGGAGATTGGTGATCGCTGTCCAGGGCGCATAGAACGTGTCCGGGTCCTCGACCTTGAAGGTCACCTGGATCGTCTTGCCCTCGTCAATCAATTTATAGCGCTCCACGACATGCAGCTTGTCAGTGTGCGGCGTGCGGAAACCGTCCAGATAGGTCTTGTCGTTCATTCCGACGGTGTCTACCACAAGCGTATCGCCTTCGTAATGGCCGACCGACTCGCCGTACCAGGATGGTTTCAGCTGCGCCGAATGTGGCACATCGAGGTAGACACGGCGGACCTGTGCATCGCCCGAAAAAATCATTGTGACCTGCTTGGGCATCTGGAGGAAGTGAATCGACTCGACGACGGCATAGCCAATAAAGGCCGGAACGCCCGCCGGCATACAGCTCGAGCGCGCCGCATAGCCAATGCCTCCGGCGAGCACCTTGTTGTTCTCCTGCTTCATGATCTCCTTGGCCCAAGGCTTGATGTTGGGATTGGCGAGGTCAGCGACCCGGAATGTCGGCTGCGCTCCGGTGCCGTTGCCGACGTGGGGATGAGCCGGATCGTTGCGGGTCGGGCTGGGTTCGCCCGGAACGGGAATGTAGTCGCCATTGCGATCGGCAAGGACCCATGCAGCATCGTTGGAGGAGAAATCGGGCGCCGACGGGCCCTGTTCCGCCGCGAGCTTTGGTGCCGCTCCTGCCCAGACGAGCCCGGTCAAAGCGCAGACCGCAAGAAGACGTTTTTGTCCCATGAAATTACTCATGTCCTGCTCCCTTGGTGCTTGTTGTCGCGAGCGCCGGTATTGTCTGCTATCGGCAACACCGGACCTGTCCTTGAACGCAAGCCTATGTCGTCAAAACTCATTCGTCACGCAACAAGTGGAGGTCCGATTTGTGCGGAGATTGGGCAGGCCAAACTCGACAGTCGCGTCGAAAGAACTGCGGCGCTGGCAGTCTGCACGATCCCTGAAAGCGGGCTGGATCGCTGTGGGCAGCGCAGGGGTACTGGTGCCAAGTCAGCAGGACACGGTTCGATAATTGAGGAAAAGCAGGCCGCACTCGCTGGTACGGCTCGTGATCACATTGACCACGCGCGGAATGCCATTGCGCGACCGAAAGCGGGGCCGCCCGGAACCGTTGCGCTCGCCCATGCCCTCGCGCGAGGGCCGTAATGGCTGCTAAGCCCCGGCTTTGACTGACGCGACTGTCCGCCGAAGCACGTCGGCCGCGGGCGTCTTGCGCAGCGTCCGAAATTGAGTCCAAGATATTATCGGCGAGGGGCAATGCTTGAGATGACGGAATATTCCTCTACCACGCTGCGTTTCGGGCCCTCGAGCCGCCAATTATACTTCCGTAAGAAATCAAGCGATGAAGCCGTAATGAAGCGGATTTTCGTCGAACAGCAGTATAATTTGAATCGCATCGCGCGATGCCGTGAATTGATGAGCTTCGGCAAACGACAAGAAGAGAAAGGCCTGAGGCCGCTGGTCGTCGACGCCGGCGCCAATATTGGGCTCTCCGCCCTCTATTTCATGGGTAATTTGCCCAGCGCTCATATCGTGGCGATCGAGCCCGATCTCGAAAATTTCAAGCTGCTGTCGAAAAATGTCGATGGTCTCGACGTGGAGACTATTCGCGGCGCGGCGTCTTCGACCAAGGGAAAAGCCCGCGTCGTTGATCCCGGCCGCGGACATTGGGCGTATCGAACGCAGGCTCTGGCCGAAAACGCCGATTTCAACGGCGCCATACCGCGCATGACCATCAATGATGTCTACGAATCTTGCCGCTCGAAGTTCTTTCCGTTCATCGTGAAAGTTGACATCGAGGGGGCGGAAGAGGATTTGTTTTCCGGCGCGACGGAGTGGGTCGCCGCCACGCCGATCCTTATCGTCGAACTGCACGACTGGTTGATTCCGAAGGCGGGCAAGGCGAAGCCGTTCCTCCAATGTATCGCTACGCTCGATCGAGATTTCATCAGTATCGGCGAGGATGTCTATTCTATCGCGAATGATCTTGAGGCGTTCTCACTACCAGATCGATGAAGCGCCCGCTGGCTGGCGGGGCGGCAGGCCCCGGATAGCTTGTGTGCCGAAAAAACACGGATAACCGGTTCAGGAAGAATCCACCCAGATAATTGGGTCGATAGGTCTGGTAGCTGACGAGCGGTTTGGCTGGGTAACTGACCGGATCGAAGCCTCGTGACAAAGGCCGCCTGGCGGGTTGAGCAACCGGGCGGGGCCTTAACCCGAGGCAACCCGCAGCCGGCCGAGTTGGCGATGGCACGTCAGTCTCCACAAGTGGGCTGCGCGGCGAATGAGGCCGGCCGCGCTGCGGTCATCGAGATCGTCGCTTCGGCCGTGCGCGCACGAAGGGTATCGCGATACGCCCAGGTCTCGAACTGACTTGAATGGTAGCGATTTTGGACAGCCGGTAGGTTTTCGAATTGCGCCGGTTTCGAGGTGCCGATGGCGACCTTGCTGCGGGCCGACGACATGATCGAGCAGCGGATCATGGCGCGGCTGCTTGGGGGTTATCTTGGCCCGCGCTCCTCCATGTCTGCCTCGTCATCCAGGCGAGCCCGATGCGCATGCTGTTGGCCGTGTCGTGGCGCTGCTGTTGCGCGAGTTTCATCGCTGCGGCCAGCGACGCCCAGGTTGGCCTGCAGAGAAGCTGCCGATCTGTCGTATCGCCCAACTCGCAGCTCGAGGCCAACACGAGACACTTTTGCCTCTTCGGATGATCGGGAAAACGGTATAACGATCAATCGACCGGGGCAGCTTTTGGAAAACCGCGGTATATGAACCGGGAGGATCATCGATGCAGCGACGCGAATTTATTGCCGCTGTCGGCGTGGCGGCGGCCAGCGCCGTCTCTCAATCCAGTCCGATTTACGCTCAACCTGTCGGCGGCGTTGCGCATCGCACCGTCGTCGCAAATGGTATTCATCTCCATTTCGCCGAACAGGGTGAAGGACCACTCGTCGTCTTGTGCCACGGCTTTCCAGAGTGCTGGTACTCGTGGCGACATCAACTTCCCGCACTGTCGGCGGCCGGATTCCATGCCGTCGCGGTCGACATGCGAGGCTACGGTCAGTCCGACCGACCGGAGGCGATCGACCAATACACTCTGCTGCATCTCGTCGGCGATATGGTGGGGCTTCTCGATGCGCTGGGCGTTGAACAAGCGGTAATCGCGGGACACGACTGGGGTGCGCCGGTGGCGTGGCACGCGGCTTTGCTACGCCCCGATCGGTTCCGTGCGGTGATCGGCCTGAGCGTGCCGTTTCTGTCGAGGTCGGTGGTGTTTTTTAATCCGTCAGCCGCACCGCCCACTTCGGTCATGCCGCGCCGCGACGATGCGATCTTTTACCAAATCTATTTTCAGACACCGGGAGTTGCGGAGGCCGAGCTTGAACGCGACGTGCGGCAAACCTTCCTCAAGCTGCTGGCTAACCCGCCATCCGAAAGGCCGGCCATCCCCTGGGTGCCGCGAGACGGCGGCTGGATCACTAGCAGGCCGACAGCTGCGGGCTTGCCGGTCTGGCTAACAGCAGCCGATATCGATTTTTACGCCAGCGAGTTCAAGCGCACTGGGTTTCGTGGTGGCCTAAACTGGTACCGCAACATCGATCGAAATTGGGAGCTGCTGGCGCCATTCGCGGGCGCGAAGATCACTGTTCCGGCGCTTTACCTGACCGGCGATCGGACCACGCCGCAGCAAGGCATCGATCGGGTTCTCGCCGATTTGGCGAACGACGTGCCGCGATTGCGTCGAGCATTAGTTCTTCGGGACTGCGGTCATTGGGCGCAGCAGGAACGCCCGTCGGAAGTCAACGCCGCAATGATCGATTTCCTGCACCAAGTGTGAGCAAGAGTACCAGGCGACAGTCTGGGTCAAATCCCGCGACGCCCCACTGGCGTGGACGGCAGCTTACCCCC
>JASHRR010000610.1 GCA_030037185.1 Xanthobacteraceae bacterium
AATAGGCTAGTAGCTGCCACAAACTCAGACAGCACAGCATCAAGGAACATGCCCCATGCGGCGGGCGTCAGCACCTCGCTTGCTCGTTAGGAACTGATCAGCCTTGGCGCGATCAGCGAGGATGGTTGCCACTCTCTGCGAGCTTCGGGTGCAGCCCAATCGGTAGCAAGGGGAGGGCCACCCACCGCCGCTTCAAGTTCATCTAGGACAGCCCCCTGTCCCGCAAGCCAGTCATCAGAGAAGACGGCCTTCCCAGTCGGCTCATGCTGCCCGATGAACCGCCGCTGCCCTGGATTGGCTTCATGCTGTCCGACAAACTCCCGATACCACTCGCCAGCCAGGGCCAGCGCCAGTAAGTTCAGACCTCCTGATCTCCCCCCTGCCTTGGCGGAATTTGAGGCGAGATCAGTTCGTAGATTACGCGCAGGTCCGTTCCGGGGAAAAGTGTTTCTGTGGCGTTGATCTCGTCGCAGAGGTGTTGGACCGCTTCGTCAGATGATGCGTTGGCGAGCGGATGAAGGCGCACGGTGAGGGTCTTGGCCTGCTGGTTCGGCACGAGATCGGTCTCGGTCTGGTAGATCGCGCGCAGCAAACTTCGCGCATCGTCATGGCGCGTTATCTTCTGGCGAACGATCTGGACCATTGCTGTTTCTGCCCGGTAAGCAATCATCTTGATCGTGTCGATCAAATGTTTGCTCTGCGTGCTTAAACGCTCGATGCGCGCTCCCTCGGGCAGTTCCTTGTATGTGATGTGCCGTCTCGTGGCCTTGCGCTTGGCTTTGAGGTCATCGACCTCCTGCTGCAACTCGACGATGGCTTCCTGCAGTTTGGATTTACGCTGCGCAAAGGCCTCCACTTTTTTCGGCTCGATGTCGCCTTCCAGGTTGATGGCGCCGAACTCGGCTTTCTTGCGATTGAGGAGAGCAACCTTCTTACGAACCGTTCCGTCGAGCAGGCGATGGTCCGGATTGACGACCCGAGTGGTTTCAGGAATGGCGCCGGCACCATAGTCGACAAGCCCATCCAGATTGTAGTTTTGGCGCATATACCGGAAGAAGTTTTCTTGAGACCATCGAGCGAACATGCGTGAAGCCAGACACGACGCCGCATTCAGGTAATCGGTGGCGATGAACGAGGTCTGGTGTCCGCCTTCAGACAGCTTGCGCAGTTCGCGCACCCACAAGTCGTTGCTCAGCCTGGTTCCACGCTCGGCCAGTAGAATGGTGGTCAGTTGCCCGGACGGCAGGCGGATGTCGGTCGCGATGAACTCGTCAGGGGGCCAGTCCTCTCCGGGGCGCTTGCGATACGACAGGCAGGCCACGCGCCGTGCCTTCATCCGGGCGAAGAAGTCCGGGCTGTACCCCTCGCGATCGAACACGATGGTGAAGCGGTGTAGAAGCGGGTCCGCTTCAAGCTCCTCGGCGTTGGGCTGATTCGGCACGTCCCGTTCAAGACGCGGAACGATGTCGTGTTCCATCGTCTGCAACAGACCTGGGTCGACGGCTTGGTTCACCACAAAAAACGGCTTGCCATCCATCGCATTGACCCAATAGTCAGCCGTTGCAGCGAGGCACAGACGTTGGCGCGCGACATAGTGTTTGGGCAACGGTTTCTTGCCGTGGTAAACCCGCACGTGGCAATCGGCATAGAGGACACCCGCCTCTTCGGGCGTCATCATCATCCACTCTTTGCCCAGCTCGGCACTCCACTCAAACGCCTGCCCCAGATCAGCCAGATATCTGAGCTTGTTCCGCAACGTGCGAACTTCCGGCGCACGGTCCATGCCCAGGATCTTTCCGAATTCGCCCGGTGAGCGATAACGCAGGGACTCGATGGACCTGAGCCGAGCAAGTGCCATGAAGGCCAGCAGCAGAAGGATGGTCTGAAGACCGTAGAAGCCAGCCGGGAGACGAAAAAACTTGTCGACCCGATGCAGGAGTCCGCTGACCAGAAGTGCCGGCAGAGCCAGCAGGACGCCGCCATTGGGGATATCGACAGCTGTAGTAAACCGCGGCGTATACTCATTGAGCAGGCCCAGGCTGGCGAGGACCCGTTCCGCTGTCGCGGTCGCTCCGCGTCCCATCGGAGCGGTGCAATCGGCTTCGGCGCGCTCGCTCTTGGTGGTCGCCGCCGGTCGTTGCGGTGTCGCGACGACACCTGCGAGCACAGAGACCGCTTCGTTGTCTTCCCTGGAGCTCGCAGTGGCGGCAGGTGCCGGCAGAGCCAGCAGAACGCTGCCATTGGGGACATCGGCAGCTGCTCCAGCAAACCGCGGCGCATACTCGACTGCCGGTACGGCGACGATGTCTTCTGTGGCGATCGCAGCCGACTGCTGCTCCACCGCTGGAGTCGATGGCGCGGCCGATATGACGTCGGTTCCGTCGGCAGCGTCACCGCTTACGCCACCCGTGAATGCGATCAGCCCTTCAGGGCGCCGTTTTTTTTGACGCGAACCCGGCCGGAATCGATTCCCTTGCGCAGCGTGTCAGGCGATATGGAAAGCTGCTTGGCAACGTCCGATATCTTCGTGTTCTCAGCTAGAAGCTCTTCGGCTTTCTCCACCACATCAGGAAGCAGCACCGCCGCACCGCGCACACGCCTCTCGGCATAAAATCCGCCAGGTCCCTGCTCACGAAATTTTTTGACCGCCCTCTTCACGCTGATGGGCGTCACCCCGAAGACCCGTGTCAGGTCGCTTTGGGTGACCAAGCCCATCACGTAGAACTGGCTCGTCACCATGCGAAACGCTGGCAGATCCTTCTCATCATGGATGGCGACCGGCATATGGCCATTGAAATAGACGATCCGGCCGTCTTCCTTCTTGAAGGCAAGGTGAGGCGTGATTTCGGTCACTCCCGCGGGAAACATCGGGAGCTGCAGTTGGGGCATCGGCCGTTCTCCCACCCGGGGTGGCCAACTACCCCCGGCGCTGGGCATCCGAGCAGATTCCGGTCGATTCCGATATGTTCCGCTCTTCAGTTATCCACTTTGTTTACCGTTCCCTCGAACAAACAATTGGTTCACAACGACTTTTAAGGATTCCCGGTTAAGCGCGGTTGGGGGGACATCAGGAGGTCTGACCTTGCGGAGCAGTTCGAGCGATGGCGGCAGGATGGAGATCTGCTCGCGCTGGTGCCGTCCGAGGGTTGGTAGGAATTGAAGGTGGCGTAGTCTCCGGGGTGATCAACCTCGATTCGCCCGGCTGGAGGGCCGGGCTGGAGACCACGCCATGACGGACGATACTACGAAGCGTGAGCTTTTGCAGTCATCAAGCGATGTTTCCCCGCATCTTTTGGACGATTGGTTTGATCCGATCGAGGAGCAGCTGCGCAAGCAGGTTCGCGGGTTCATCGAAGAGATGATTCGCAGCGAGCTCGACGATGTGCTGTCGCGGCCGCGCTACGGCCGGCGGCCTAAGCAAGGTGACGACGGCAAGGATGTGGCCGGGGTTGCGGGCCATCGGCACGGCAGCCGAATGCGGACGTTGACGGGCACTTTCGGCAAGACGGAAATAGCAGTGCCGCGCGCTCGGCTGGCGACGGCCGACGGCAAGACGACGGAGTGGAAGAGCAAGGCTCTGCGGGCCTATCAGCGCCGCACGCACACAGCCGATGCGCTGATCGCTGGCGCCTATCTGTCCGGCACCAACACGCGTCGGGTGCGCCGTGCGCTCAAAGCAGTGTTCGGCGGCGCGGTGGGCAAGGACACGGTGAGCCGGATCTGGCGCAAGATCAAAACCGATTGGGAGGCCTGGAATGCGCGGGACCTGACTACGGAACCGATCGTGCGCCTGATTCTTGACGGCACTGCCGTGAAGGTGCGGCTCGACCGCAAGGCAACGACGATCTTGCTGCTGGTCGTCATCGGCGTGCGCGCGGACGGCCAGAAGGTGTTGCTCACGGTCAAGAACATGGGCAGCGAAAGCGCCGCGGCTTGGCGCAGCGTGCTCGACGATCTCATCAAGCGCGGCCTACGGCAGCCTGAGTTCCTGATCATTGACGGCAGCGGGGGCCTTGAAAGCGCGCTTGCCGCAGTGTGGGGCGATGTGCCGGTGCAGCGCTGCACCGTTCACAAGCATCGCAATCTGCTGGCCCACGCGCCCGAGCGCCTGCATGAGGAGATTAGCTCCGACTACAACGACATGATCTACGCGGAAACCCGAGAGCAGGTCGAGGCGCGTCGCAAGGCTTTCATCCGCAAATGGCGGCTCAAGCACCGCGCCGTCGCTGACAGTTTGGAGGAAGCTGGCGACCGGCTCTTCACCTTCACGCGCCTGCCGCCAAGCCAATGGAAGAGCGCACGCACCACCAACGCGATCGAGCGGCTGCACGAGGAATTCAAGCGAAGGATCAAGACGCAAACCGTGCTGCCGTCCGACGA
>JASHRR010000611.1 GCA_030037185.1 Xanthobacteraceae bacterium
TTGCGGCTTGCGAGGCATGGCCGCCAGTATCGGACGGGAGCTAAGTAGGGTGCAAGGTGTTCCCTCCGCGTCTACTTCAGGCCCTCCAGCGCGCACATCCCGACACCGCCACCAAAATTTTTTAGTGAAGTAGGCGAGGCAGTTTCCCTGCTTTGCCAACAGCTTAGCTCAGGGGTAGCGCAGCCGTGTATGCCATAAGAGCGGCTGCAGGGCTTCTGGACGCGTTTTCCACCCCGGGGCGGCGTCGGGGCACGTCCTACGTATACCTTTTCCTATATTTGGGAGTTGTTTGACTATACGGACAGAGTGACTGAGGACCGTTTTGGTACTGCACACCCATATGCATGAACCTCAATCCGGCCCGCCCGCGCGAGACTCCGGACCGCCATCGGCCTTTTTCCGATTGCTTGCTTATGTGGGAGCCGTCCTCGCGGCACTTGTCAGCCTCATCATGCTGGCCGGCTGGTTGGCGGATCTCCCCCTAGAAGCGAATTGGGGGTCGGATCTGACCATGAAGCCGGTCACCGCGCTGGCTATCGTTTTGATTGCCTCTGCCACTTTCCCAAAGCCTTGGTTAGCGTCCCCCTGGCGGATCGCCGTCGGTGTCATCGCCGCCCTCCTCGGCGTGTCGAGCCTTATCCAGGAGTTCAGTGGACTGGACTTTCCGTTGGAATCTTGGCTTGCGCCGGTCGGTGCGACCCCAGGAACGATCTCAGTCGATTCCCGCATGTCGCCTGCCACTGCGCTCGCCGTGCTATTGGGCGGGACTGCCGCGGCCTTGCTCCCATTTTCGCGACTGATGGATGCCACGCGCTTTCTGGCCATGGGCGTCGGTCTGATCGGAGTAACGGGGCTTCTGGGCTACCTTCTCGGCGTCGATATACTTCGTTCATTTTCTCCCTTCGGCTCGGTTGCGCTCCCGACAGCCGTTGCGGCAATCGCGATCTGCACCGCTGTGCTGATGCACGGCCAGTTGTTATCGCCGGCGCGCACGGTCGATTTTCGGCTGTTCCTGTCGCAATTCTTCGTGCCGTTAGTGATTTTCGCTCTGTTCGCCTGGTGGAGCTGGCGCGACGTCCAGGCGGACGCCCGCGCGAACGCTGAACGGACCGCAATCTCGTTCTCGGAGTATGCAAAGCGGGTGTTCGAGATCCAGGAAACCGCGCTTGAAGCGGCACTGAGATACGTGAACGGGCGCAGCCCCACCGACATCGCAACCGATCGCTCGGTTCATGCTTTTCTGTCGCAGATCGAAAAACAAACCCCGACCTCGGACACCATCATCCTGGTGCGTTCCAACACCGGGCGTGTGATCGCCTGGAGCGGCGGTTTCCCGGCCCCGGAGGTGAACGTGTCGCAGCGCGACTATTTGAAGGCGCACCGCAGCGGCTACCAGGGCACTTACATTGGCGAGGTTATCGACACGAAGCCGTTTGGCGGCGTTGGGTTCACTATTAGCCGGCGCAATCCAGCGACAGACATCATCGCTGTTGCGGATATGTTGATCGATTCGTTCTTCCAGGCTTCCGACACACAAGCGTCCCCGCGCGACGTCGTGGGGCTGGTGCGGGCTGACGGGATAGTGGCGGCCCTCCACCCGCGGCTAGTCGATCCCGTGGGATTTCGATTGCCGCAAGACGCCGTGGCCTTCCGGATTATGCGTGGCGAGTCCAAGGCCGGGACAATTGCACCCGGCGTGGATGGGGTGGAGCGCTTATGGGAGCTTCGCAAGGTCGCGGATTATCCTGTTTATCTGATTTACGGTTTGGATGTCGTCCTGATTCGTACAGCGTGGTTGCGTCACATCGTTCCGTTCGGACTGGTGACTCTGTCGGCGTCCGTGGTGACCTATGGATTGTCTCATCGATGGCGCCGTGCCCAAGACGAAGCCGCGGCAGCGCGCGCCCGTGCCGAACGCGCCGAAGCGCTGGCGCGAGTCGAGCAGGCCCGCGAGGATCTTGTCCAACTGACTGAGCGCTCAAATGACTTCGTCGCTATGGCCGACCTGGATGAGCGCTTCACCTACATTAATTCGGCGGGAAGGCAGATGATCGGGCTCGATCCAGAAGACGACCCGCGCGATCTGCATTTCAGCGACTGTATCGCACCGGAGTCGCTGAGCAATTTCAAGGACACATTCATCCCGACGGTTCGCGAACACAACCGTGCTTCGGCGGAAATGAAGCTGCGGAATGTGACAACCGGCGTACCCATCGACGTCATCTGTTCGACCTTCCTGCTCCTCGACCGGAGCGGAAACCCTAACCAGTTAGCGACCGTCACACGCGACATTACCGACCGCAAGCGGCACGAGGAACACCTCAATCTGCTCATGCACGAGGTGAACCACCGCGCTAAGAACATCCTCAGCGTCGTGCAGGCGATTTCCCACCAGACCGCCGCCAAGAACCCCAAAGATTTTCTCGCGCGGTTCACCGAGCGCCTGCAGGCGCTCTCAGCCAATCAGGACCTGCTGGTTCGGAGTGAGTGGGGCGGCGTGGACATTGGAGATCTGGTGCGGGCTCAGCTCGCGACGTTCGCCGATCTCATTGGTTCTCGCATCTTGGTGCACGGCCCAAAGCTTCGCTTCAATGCAGCTGCCGCGCAGGCCGTGGGCCTCGCGCTGCACGAGCTCGCTACCAATGCTGGCAAGTACGGGGCGCTCTCGAACGAGAGTGGCTCCGTCGATATTCGCTGGCGGCTCGACGGCAGCACCTTCGTCATGAGGTGGGCCGAGCGTGGCGGTCCGCCGGTGTCTGCGCCAACGCACCGAGGCTTTGGAAGCACGGTCCTCAGCTTGATGGTCAAACGCACCGTTGGCGGAGAGGTCCATCTCGACTACGCTCCTTCTGGTGTTATCTGGACTTTGACCTCTCCGTCTGCAAACACCCTGGAGGCTCGGCAATATGACCAAGTCTTGGCGGAAGGGTAACCCGAGGTCGAGGCGCGTCTCACCGCCGACCTCGCCAATCCATGTCTGCCGGCAGGCAGCTTGTAGATGCTCCAGCTGGGTGGTGGCGGCGGCTGCGGCGGGGAGGCAAAATGGCCGCCAGTATCCGACGGAGCAAGCAGGTAGCAACGGCAGGCCGATCCATCGAGCCGACCCGCCTATTCTAGAGAGCGAGATCAATGTCCCGCCTTCTCCGCGTTCCTGAACTCATCCGCCGACTGCGACTACATTCCACGCGCCGCGGCAACATCAAGGCGATCGCCGGAATGGGTGAAATCGATTACTGCCACCTCCGCCGGATCGTACATGAAGGCAGAATGTCAGTGCGCATGCAGGTACTCCTCTCCGCCATCCTGGAAAGAGTTGACCGTGGCGAGGTCGCCATCAGACTTAATTCGCCCAAAACAGACCAAGACAACACAAACAAGGTCGTGATCGAGGACCGGCCACCCGATGCTCCCCGGTTTCAGCGCCGCATCGTGCGCGCAAATGAATATTCTCGCTGGGCGCGCTGCATCGCCTGCGGCGGAACCCATTTCTCACCGCTCTCACGCACCCGATCGCACAAGACGTCCGATTACACCTATTACCTGCGACGGCGTCGACACGCCGGATCGCATCATGATGGGCGATCGCAGCTCAACTTGACGAGCCCGCCCCGAGCCGGACGAACAGCCGCTGCACCTGCAAGGCCGGCCAGCGCCCGCCGCGCGGTGTAGTGACGCCACGGCGATTGAACTCTGCAGCGATGCCGTTGGCGGATGTAATGCCGGCCTGTCGAATGAGACAAACGTAAATGAGACGGGAGATAGAGCTCAAGCAGCAGCTAAGGGCCACGAGCAGACCTTCGCTCAATTGATTGTTGCCAAAAAGAGGGGTGCCGTCCACCTGTGTGGCAGGAGGCGTGCATCGTTGCGATTTCTCCATTCGTCGGGGAAAACACCGACCAACTTTCCGCGGGTGCCGAGCCCAGGTGACGGGAATTGCTCCTTCTGATGGTGCTGGCCTGAACGATGTCCGACCATTAAGATCACGCGCGCACGGGCTATCGTGGCTGTGTGGATAGTCGCTTCAGCGTGTCCCGCGGCTCCGGACGGCATCAATCTGATGATTGTTAGGCCGTAGAGGAACTATGAAGCGCACCTGGACGATCATTGGCGTAGCTGACGTGCCCCAGAGCTTCAAGTGGTACCAGTCGCTACTTGGCTTGCCGGAGACGGCTCCTGCCCACGACTACTTCGGGCAAATTGTCGATTCGGATGGAACGGTATTGCTCCGTCTCCACAAGTGGGGTGCCCACGAGCATCCCACGTTGACAAGTCCCCACTATGCCGAGCCTGGCAACGGCCTCCTCTTGTTCTTCCGCGTCGACAGCTTTGACGTAGCTTTGCTCGGGGCGCGCTCGCTCGTCAGCCAACTGGAAGAAGAGCCACATGTGAATCCCAGCACTGGAACTACGGAGTTTTCGCTCCGAGATCTTGACGGATATTACGTCACCATCAGTGCGCTCGGTCCGGCCTAACCCTTCATCGAGGCGACAGCGTCCGGCAAGTGCGCGCCGAAAACTGCGGTCATGTGGAACCTTCCGCACGTTCGTGCCGGACCATGGGCGGCCGATCAGACAACTGGGACGTCCGGAGTTACCTCAAGTGCGGATCTGCCAAGGCGAAGGTCGTCACTCCGGCTTCGGGCCACTTACGGAAGTCGACCGAACGCGCAGGCACGCAGTTGGAGGCCAGGCTTCAACGGCCCTCCGGTCCTGAATAGGATCGCTCGACCTTGGCTACTCTCAACTCATAGTGGGAATACCACCGCGTTTTGCCGAGGCGCTGCGCGCCAAGATGCTGTGAATTCTGTTTCCAGGCGCGAATGGCGCTCTCATCGGTAAAGTATGCGACTGTTATTCCGAGCCCGTCCGGGCCGCGTGCAGTCTCTGCACCGAGGCAGCCCGGCTGCTTCAGGGCAAGCTCGAACATTGCCCCAGCCATGGCCTCGTAACCATTGTCACCGTCGGTACGCTGCGCAGTAAAGATCACTGCATAGTAGGGTGGCTCTGGCGTACTGGCGAAGCCTTCGGTCATGCTAACCCCTCTTCAAATCTGCGAGATGTTCTTCGAGAACGGCAACCGCACTTGCTGCATCTCCCGCGGCACATTTGCTCAAAATTTTGCGGTGCTGCCTGGACCATTTCGCGCGTGTTGCAGACCGGGCGGGTTGTTCCCAGTAGGGCCGGCGATCCTCGCGTCTCAACTCCTCGATGAGCACAAGAAGCCGCGCATTGTTACACGGTTTGTACAATGCTGCGTGGAACGCGACGTCCAGATCTTCCAACAATCTCGGCTCCGTCTCGACCTCAATTCGCTCCTGCACCTGCCGCGCGGCCAGAACATCCCGCTCGGTCAAATGCGGCACTGCCAGAACCAGAGCTTCTCGCTCCACAAGCACGCGGACGCTCAAAAGATTGCGAAGCGCATCGGCGGACATTCCCACGACTTCGACGCTCCGATCGCGCCTGACGGCCACTAGGCCGGATGTCCGAAGGGCCTCGATCGCCAATCGAATTGGCTGCCGGCTGACCCCAAACCGCTCCGCCAGCGCCTCCTGACGCAGGATGGCCCCCTCAGGTAGACGACCGAGCCTGATGTCTTCCTGCAGAGACTTGGCGATTTCGCTTGGCGAGCTTGGATCCATGGATCCATGATAGCGATGGCGCATCGCGAGTCAAGGCGGATTCGATGGTCCGCATTCTTGAGAGCCACACACCTGAGATGTCATAAAGCCGGGTAATGTAGTAGTTCTTTAACTTCTCCTTCGGGTCACTTTCAGACCAAATCGGATACTTTTTGTTGCGCTTCTATTGGTCTGGCCCTCCTAGGGTCGAGACTCATTTGACTCACATCCAGTAGACCAGGGCGGCGACGAGGCAGACGCCGGAAAAGAAGTTTCTAGCGAGTTTGTCGTAGCGCGTGGCAATCCGCCGAAAATCCTTCAGTCTACAGTAGCAGCGCTCAATGACGTTGCGACCCTTGTATGCTTCCTTATCGTAACGGATGCGTTTCTTGCG
>JASHRR010000612.1 GCA_030037185.1 Xanthobacteraceae bacterium
GGTCTTTTGAACGTGCCGGCGAGCTTGCGGTGTACGACGGCGGGGACGGGGCATTCCGGGATAGTAATCCAGTCTTCACCGACCGCAATGTGATAGCTCGCTTGAGCACCGCGCTTACTTTTGAAGCGCGGGGCATGGCCTTCGAAGAAGAGGCGCGTCAAGGTCGATGCAGGCAGCATTGTATCGAAATCGGCGACAGCTACAGCGGCGGCTTTTCTTTGCAACCGCACGCAATGGATTCAAGTCGTGTGTCGCGGATAGCTTGTCGCCCGTACCTCTGTGGCCTGCCGGCCGGCGCCTTGTTGCCCGAAGCGGACAGCGCCGAACCCGGTCGGAGAAACTGGTCTGCCTCTGGATAGAGCCCGATTTTGACTGCGCGGCGTCATGGCTTAAAGGTTCTTCTGGTTCTCGATGCCTCGCTTGATAACGGTACTTGCACGAAGGCAGGGGGTTTGTGCCCGCGTTTCGCTGAAGGTGGCGACAACGGGTCAAGGCTGCCTTTCCGACGGCATGGGCTTGTGTTCCCCGAACCGCCCAGGTTGGCGGAGTCGGGCGTTTGAGTGTCGGTCCGCTACTGGCTCGGCTTGCGCCGGCCAAGTACTTGCGGATATCGCCTCACTCGTGCGGCCAGCAAATCGGCAGTACCCATCATGAGTTCGTGGTCAATCCATGAGCTTTCGCTGCAGGTACGTCATGGTCAAAGCCGTGGTATGGGCCGCCTGCTTGAGATCGGCGCCCGCCCCGTGGCCACCCTCGGTATTTTCGTAAAAGAAGAACGGCAACTTCATCTCTTCAAGGCGCGCAGCGAACTTGCGGGCGTGCTGGGGACCAACCCGGTCGTCCTTGGTGGTGGTGAAGATAAACGGCTCCGGATAAGCAACGCCGGCCTTGAGGTTCTGATAGGGAGAGGTCTTCAACCAAAATGCCATGACATCAGGCTCGCTGTTCACATCGCCGTATTCGCCTTGCCAGGACGCGCCGGCGGCGATCTTGGAGATGCGGATCATGTCGAGGAGCGGGACGGAGATCACCACGGCGTTCCACAGCTCGGGATGCTGGGTAAACTCGACTCCCATGAGAAGCCCGCCGTTGGAGCTACCTTCGATGCCAAGCCGGCGCGGCGAAGTGATCTTGCGACCGATCAGGTCACGCGCCACGGCGGCAAAGTCGTCGTAGATGATCTGCCGCCTGGTCGCGAGCCCCGCCTCGTGCCAAGCCGGGCCGAACTCGCCGCCGCCACGGATGTTGGCGAGGACGAAAACGCCGCCCCGTTCTAGCCAGAGCTTGCCAGTGGTCGCAGAGTAGCTCGGGGTCAGGCTCGCCTCGAAGCCCCCATAGGCGCTGATCAAGACCGGCGCTTGGCCGTCGTATTTGATGTCCGCGGGGTGGACGATGAAGTACGGGATCTTGACCCCGTCGCTGGAGGTCGCCTCAAGTTGCTCCACGACCTCGCGCGAGGAATCGAATTTCGCCGGCAACGCCTTGATCAATTGCAGCGCGCCCGACGACGCATCCACGAACCAAAGCGAGCCGGGTGTGAGAAATCCGCTCATATTCAGAAACGCAAGATTCGAGCGGTTGTCGGCGGCGCCGTAGCCGATCGCCATGTTGTCCGGCAGATCGAGCCTGGCGTGAGTCCAGCCTCCGTCAGCGGTGGGGCTGTATATCCAGGCGCGCCCCCGAACGTTGTCGAGGGTGGAGAGCAAGAGCTTGTCGCGCGTCGATCTCACCTGGCGCATCGAGTCCCTTGGGCCTGGCGACCAGACGGGGCTGGGTCGCAGCCGGGCCGGTTCAGCTTGCACGGCAGCAAGGTCGAGCTGCACCAGCGCGCCTGCCGGAAAGCTCTGATCAGCGACCGTCCAGCTTTCGCGCAGATGCACGATCACGCGGCCACCGACCAATGCCACGACGCCCGCCTTGGCCGGGAGATCCAAGAGCTGCGCTCCTTGCGGCGTCAGGATGTAGGTCTCGTGCCGAAAGAAATCGAGGCTGCGCACGATGAGAGCGAGGCGGTGGCCCTGACCGTCATGAAAAATGGTCGGAACGGCATCGACATCATTGCGCTTGTCGCCACGAAAAACCTCTGCCGCGGCCTCAAGCGGCTCGCCACGCGCCAGCCGCTTGACGATGTAGGGGTACCCGGAGGGCGTCAGGTCACCGGGCGCCCATTCCCTGCCGACCAGGATGTGGTCGGCATCCTCCCAGGCGAAGTTCTGCTTGCCTCGCGGCAGGCGAAAGCCGCCATCCACAAACGTTCCGGCTTCGAGATCGAACTCGCGCACTTCGATCGCGTCCTCCCCGCCCTCGGAAAGGGAGATCAGGCAATGTCGTTCGTCACTCCGCAGGCACCGGGCGCCGCGGAAAACGTAGCTCTTGCCCTCCGCCCTGCCGAGCGCATCGATATCAAGAACGGTCGTCCACTGCGGCTGCGCGGTCTGGTAGTCGGCGAGAGTAGTCTTGCGCCAGATGCCGCGCAGATGCTCAGCATCCCGCCAGAAATTGTAAATATCGCCCTCAACGAAACTCGGATCAGGGATGCGGTCCTTCGCTCCGCCGATGACCAGCGCCTCCTCGTACAGGGTCGCATAGCGCGGGTCGGACTCGAGAGCCGCGATGCTAGCCGCGTTATGCGATTTCACCCACGCCAGCGCCTTGGACGAAGACACATCCTCGAGCCAGAGATAGGGATCGCCGGGTTCGGCCGGGCCGGCCACAAACTGCGCCGGGGCCATAGAGTTGGTCGGTCCCGCCTGGGCGATCGCCATGGCAGGCAGGGCGATGATCGCAAGGATTGAAAACGGGACGAATCGAGCCACCGGCCAAGAGGAAACAAATGGGACGATACTGCGGGCGAGCGTAATGTGTCTAAACATTGAATTCCCTCCTAGCCCATGTTTTCCTAGCTTTGGCCTTGCCTCTGCGCCGCCAACATCGCCGTCTTAGCGATGAGTGACGAGCTCATTTGAGTCCGTCGTGAGCCCCAACTGCGTTGACC
>JASHRR010000613.1 GCA_030037185.1 Xanthobacteraceae bacterium
AGGGTTGATCGATCGTGCGATGGGTCTCGCCCGCGACATAGGTGGCGGCGGGAGCAATGGACGTAAGCACGACCGAAAACCAAACTATCGACGCAATAGCGCGGGCGGCGAGCAGCCATGCTACCGCACCGCTTAGGAGCCAAATGAATCGCTCACCCTGCATCTTGTCACCCGCGAGCTACTACGCTCACTAAGCACTATATCGTTTGTGCCGCGTTCATGGTTCCTCCTGGATGGCTGGTTCGCACGCGAATTGCACCCTAACTACGTACGAATGACAACTGATTTCTATACAAGCCGGAGTGTTTCCAAAACCGACGTAATTTCAGTAAGCGCATGGGCCGGTTTTCGGGTCTTCTGTACGGCCTCCTTTTCGGTCGAACGAAAGGGGAGCCCGAGGATGGACGGCAGTTACCAGCTGCGATACGGACGCCGAACCAGATTGGCATTCGCGTACCGAGGATCCTGCGTAACCTCGGCACCGAGCCAGTCAGGTTCACCGAATTGTTGCTCCTGATCATCTAGCTCGACCTCCGCGATCGTCAGACCCGCATTATCTCCGTCGAATTCATCCACCTCGAACGTGGATTGACCAACCACGATCGTGTAACGCGTCTTCTCAATGATAGGCTGGACGCATATGGAGTTGAGCATCTGGTCGGCGTCAGATGCCGGGATTTCATACTCGAATTCCTGTCGCGTACCAAGACCTCGACCCTTTATCGTGATGAATGCCTTCCCATCAGCCAGCCGCACTCTGACAGTGCGATCGGGATCGAGGTTCAGATAGCCCTGCCGGATCCGATGCGACACGCCCGACCGATAGCCGCGACCGGTCACCAGAAACTTCCGTTCGATTTCGACACCCATCTGACCCCACCTTCAGCAATAGACCGCCGGCGCTGTATACACGCTCTCGATTTGGGAGCCCACTGCGCACGAACCGCTCGCAAGCTCATTCGCGAGAACAGCAAGGCGGACATCCGACTTACAAAACGGACGGCCACCGGCGACGTCTATCGATACGTCTCAGTCGCTACTTGTATGATGCTCTATTCCTGGGCAACGCTGACCCAGGTGATGTCCGGGCAGATCGACTGGTCTCCACCGTCTTTCGGGCTCGACCAACTTGATCAAAAACAAATCCGCATCATTGCCACCCGTAACGATGCTGACGTATTCTGGGGGCAAAGCGGTCCGCCTCCTCAACAGCGGCGTCGCTTGCGTACATCTTAGTCTAGTCTAAGTCTACGGTCTCTACGCAGACTGGTTGGGCATTACCGTCGAGAAGGCGAGGGTACACGCAATGAGTTCTTTCCCGAGCAGGCGCGCGATCCCAACCGCATCGTCGGCTTGGATATTATCGTGAACGATGCCGTCGCCCTGAAATATACGTCGGTCGCCAACACGCATGCACAACGATCCAGGGCACAGCAATCTCAGCACGAATTAAGCGGTGGCTTATAAAGCAAGGGCGCTACGAGCAGGGAGGTGACAACTGATATGCGCAAGCATTTTCTTCTATCTGCAACTCTCGCCGTTGCCGCAACCTCGTATGCCTCGGCCGAACCGATCAAGATACCGATTGTCCAATTCGGGCCCGGCGGCTGGACACATCCATTCGGCGGCCGATTTCCGCCAGTGCCGGGCTCCGCCATTCCAATCAACCAAGATTCGGGACATGTCTTCATCAATCCCCAGGCAAGTTTCCAAATCGCAGATTTGACAAACCCTAATTTGAAGCCGTGGGCCAGGGAGGCTATGAGGAAAGATATCGTCGAAATCGATGCCGGCAAGATCCAGTTCTCGCCTAACTCGTCCTGCATACCTTCCGGCGTTCCCATGTATCTCCTAATGACGGGACCGTTCTACATCCTTCAGACACCTACGAAAGTCATCATGTTGGAGCAGCAGACCCAGCAGGTGAGACACATCTATATGAACGTGCCCCATTCCGCGGACATCAAGCCCTCGTGGTTCGGCGAATCGGTGGGCCGCTATCAGGGCGACTCGCTGGTCATTGATACGGTTGGGCTGAATACGAGAACCATCATCGATTATTACGGCACACCGCACACCGAAAAGCTTCATGTGGTGGAGCGCTGGCATCTGATTGATGGCGGAAACATGCTGGAGGTCAACCTCACGGTCGACGATTTTGATACGTTTTACCATCCTTGGGAAACCTATCTACGTTATCAGCGCGGGCAGGGCCCCCTTGGCGAGCAAATATGCCCTGAGAACAACACGAACCTGTTCGACTACCATATGCCGGTCGCCGACAGGCCCGATTTCTGAACAAAAATTGTGAGACAAGGGACGCATCACAATGTCGTCCGGCGACCAACACCTGCACCGCGAGGGACACGCCAGCATATCCCTTGGCCTCGCCACTCACGAATCTGCACGGCGACCAACAATGCGACGGCGCATTCAAGGGCCACACCGGTATCGCGGTTCCGCAGAGGTAGACCGCCACGCCGCTTGATGCGAAGCAACGTGCCCTTCTGGGTAGCCTCGATGCCTTGAACGAGATCCGCAACCGGATGAGTTACCGCCCGATCCCCTATGGGATCGACCTCAGGCAGTGCGCGCCGACGATGACCCGCCGCAAGGGCGAAGTCACCCGTAGTGATCTTAATCGCAACTGGTTGCATCACGTGGCGCTTCCGGCCGAAAAGGTGCGGGGCGTCATAAACAGCGAGGTGGTATTTACAGTAGGCGAGGCAGTTGTTGGTTTTGCTTTCGCTCAACCGATCCTACTCAGCCTACTCCGGCCGTATGTTCGCCGCTTTTATCAGCGGCCACCACTTCTCGATCTCGGCCTTCTGGTAGGCGAAAAGCGCCTCCGGCGTCTGCTGCGCGCGCGAGGGAATGTTCTGTCCCAGCTCCGCGGTCAGCCGCTTGCGAACGGCGGGATCGGCCACGGCCTCAACGACTGCTGTATTGAGCTTGTCGATGATGGCTCTCGGCGTCGCGCGCGGTGCCCACAGCGCCGTCCACACGGCGATATGGAATCCGGGCAAGCCGGCCTCGTCGACCGTCGGCAGGTCGGGCGCTGCGTCAAGCCGCGTCGCGGCCGTGACCGCATAAGGCCGCGTGCTTGCGGCGCGCACCAGCGGCAGGGAGGTGGCAGCCTGGTCGAACATCAGCTGGATCTGGCCCGCCATCATGTCCTGCATGGCGGGCGCGGCGCCGCGATAAGGTACCAGCGTAAGCTTGATGCCGGTGAGGTTCTGGAAATAAACGGCGCTGACCCGATGCGCCATCGAGCCGATACCCACCGCGGTGCGCTCGGGGTTCGCCTTAAGCCAGTCGATCAGTTCGGTGAGGTTCGTGGCGGGCACGCCTTTGTAGGTGACGATGACGAGCGGATTGGTCGACATGAGCGCCACGGGCTCGAAATCCTTCAGGAGATCGTACGGCAACGCATAGGCCGCGCCGTTGAGCACATGGGTCGACCACTGCCCGACGCTCAGCATGTAGCCGTCGGGCGCCGCGCGCGCCGCGCGGCCGACCCCGATGGTGCCGTCCGCCCCGGTAACGTTCTCGATGATGATGCTCTGGCCAAGCACAGCCGACATCCGCTGAGCTATGACACGCGCAATGGTGTCCGTCGGTCCACCGGCCGCGAAGGGAACGTTCATTGTGATAGGACGGGTGGGGTAGATCTGGGCCGTGGTTACTTGTGCGACGGCGATCGGCCACAGGGCCGCAAGTGTGACAATGGCGGTCAGTCTTTTCATCTCGCGCCAACAAGCTTGGTAATGGGGTCGAATGACAGTGCACGGAGCACCGGGCTCGCACCATCGAATTCCGTGCGATAGAGGAACTATAGCGGATCCCAGCGTCATGCCCATCCCAGAATTTGATTCCGGAGATTATCGCGGGCGTCCACGTCTCTCTTGCGAGAGAGCCAAAAAGCCCGGCCATGACTCCGAAATGAATGGTTCAATATGAGCGGGAACCACGCCGAGCAGGGGAATAGTCGATCAGCACCTTTAGTGTCCCCTTGTCTGTCTCCGGCGTTTCCAGCTTAGGTTCACCATGGCGCGATCGGTCTTCCCCCTCACAGACCCCACCGTGCGGAATTACCGCAGCGGTTCCTCAGGCCTGACTCACTGCTCTGGTCCGAGTCAGTCCAGCTATTTCGACGAAGTTCCATTGGGCATACTTTCTCGAGTTCGGTGCCTCGGTATGTGGCATTGCACGATACGTCGACCTGTTTACCCCCTTCCCTCCGGTGGGTGCCGTGGCCGCTCCTGTCGGAAGCCCTGCGGTTCCCCACCCCCGTCGGTAGTATGGGCGCATACGACCGCCGCCGACCCTTGCCTGCCACCTCCGGTCTCCCTTCGCAGCAGGTACTCCACGTCGAGCGCTTCCCGTGGGACACCCTCATTTCCCTCGGGACCTGGTTCTTTTTGGGTTGGGCAGAACCGCACCCTGTTCGTGAGAGATCGGCAGCTCTCCTGGGTTCACGGGAAGTCCTCTTGAAAGCATGCCCGGGCTAGGGACTCCGGCGCCGCCAGGGCAACCTCGCATTTTCGGTTGTCCGGATGCTGCCTTCCGCCAGGCTAACAGCGTCGGCGCGATGATGAAACGATTTCGGAGCTGAACCCTCACGGCCCGCTTCCTCGCTGCTCGCCCGACGAGAGGCAACGCTCGCTACCGGCCCGCCCGCTACGGCTTTGACCGGGCCGTACGCGCACCGGCGGGACATCTTTGAGAGGTTTCACACTGCCGTTTGGACCGGAGATGCTCGTGTCACACGACCCACAAGAGACAGGTTCGGCTCTGAACTCCTGCTGCGCAAAAACTCAGCCTTAGAAGTCGTTTCTGTGGCGGCAACTTCCTGATCGATTGAAAATCAAGATCACGGTCGGCCGATCGGGACCAGTCGGTCGAGAACCTATAGGGCCTGATTGCATACTTTAAGGTCTCAACATTGACGCGGCGGCAGGCCACGCGTGGGAGTCGATGATCAATCTCAAGCAAGCCACCTGGAAGGTTTGTAGTTATTTTTGCTCAAGCGAATAGCGCGTGAGATCCAGCGTTCCTGAGCGCACGGGATCTTCTGCAAGGTAGGTTTTGTTCAGAGTGTCGAAGACTGACCAAAACTTTTCGTTCGACCGCCGAATGCCGAAGCGATCGACGAGGCGTTCATAGTCAGTGGCCGACTTGATGGAAACAACAGCATCGGCAAATGCTTCGGCGTCCACTTCGGGCACAATGAAAAAAACATTTGGATATGCACCGAGGATGCCGGCGTGTACCGTCAGGGTGTCCTCTCGCGGTGCGAGGCGCTCTTCCTCACCCAGCATCCACGATACGTTGGAGTGCTCGCGGTTGTGCACCAGGCTATAAAGCTTTGTGCGCTCTCCTTCGCTCCGCACCTGCAGGATGGCGAACTCCGGGAAGAAGCGCGCAAAGGGGGTTGCATCCTCAGCCTTGATCGACGTTATCCGGCGCAGCGCGCGTTCCGTCGCCGAAAGCTCGCTCGTCACTTTCGACGATAACGGCAACACCTTCCAATTCAGCGCATCGGGGAGACCGCGCACGGCAGGAGCAAGATACTCATTGAGGACCCGTGCGACGAATTCTTGTTTGGCGTTCGTCTCGTCTCGATAGACGATTCCACTCGGCGCTAAGCGGTCGACGAGAGGGAACACAAAGCGCATCTTGAGTTCGGTAAATGGGCCCTCGTACCAGGAGTTTCGCAACGCCAAGCGTTGCGGTGCCGGGAGGAAATCGAGGAAAATCTCCTCAGCCTCCATCCGGATCATATCCATGTAAAGCCGAGTCAGTGATTGGTGGCCAATGTTGCCGAACACGTCGTAGTTGACCACGAGATTGTAGACGAGACGCTCGAACAATGGGTAGTCGAGGACAAAGACTGTCTTCGACAGGTCGCCCACCGCACCTTTGGTTACGACGGCATTGTCGAAGTGCCGAAATACGGTGAGAAGTGCGTTTGGATTGGTGCCGTCGCCGTTCCATATGTCGTCGAGCGTATAGCCGGCGGGGCGTAACTGGCGTGCGGCTTCCGCGCGCAGTTTGCGATAGCTCTCGCGTTGGTCGACAAGGCGCCGCAAGAAGGGAATGTCATCGCGGATCGATACGTCGCTGCCCCAAACGCCGGGCAGGATTAGCGCGTCCTGGACCGCGTGCGCGTGCTCAAGCGACATCACCATGCTGTCGGCATCGGGATTAAGGAACAGGACGAAGAACTGCTCCTGGATGGAATTGACCGCTATGCTGCCGTTGCAAACTGGACCTTTGATAAAGGTGGCGATCTCGTACTCGGCGTCATCAAGCAGAAACTGGTAACGGGCACGCACCGGAATGCCGGCAAAGGTGGCAAATGGGTTGCCGGCTGTCGCATCTTGATAGCCAGGCAACGTCGTCACCTCCCATCTTGGTTCAAGAAAAAGTTGTCGGATGCGCGCCAGCTTGCCGGGTGAAAGCTCATACGGGATATGGGTCTTATTGACGATTGTCTGGTCAATTCGGCTGAGGCAGTACTGAAAACTCGTGCCCGGATCATCATTGGGTCGCCGTGCCGCGATCTCGTCGATGCCCGAGTCGCACGGCGTGCGTGAACGCACGAGGCGAAAGAAAGCAGGGCGTTGCGAGGTTACGTCCCCCGCGAAATGCAAATGCGCCAGAAATAAGTGCTCATAGAGATAACGCGCCACCAGCTTCTCGCGTGGCGTGCTGCCGTTGAAAAAGCTTTCCCAGGCGCGGACTTGCAGCTGCAGTGCCGACGGAATTAGGCGCCGGCTGGCGACGCTTTGCGGTGATGGCCCCGGTGCGCCGCGCGAGACCCATGCACCGAGGATGGCGACGTCCGCCTGTGACAGCGGCGGCAGCCCATACGGCATGCCAACCTCCGAGTGATTGCGCGCCAGGTTTGCGACTGCCTTGCTGTCGGCGGGGCAGAAATTGCTGTCGCTGGCTGACTTCGTCGGCTGCACGCTCGAGTGCTGAGTGCGCAGGCGCAACATTTGCATCAGCAGTGTGCGAGCTGGATCGCGGTCACCAACGACGTCGAAGAACCCTTTCGCTCGCCAGTCGGCGATGGTGTGGCCGTCGATGTCAAGACGCGTCGGTGCGACGCTCTTCGGCCGAGAGCCATCGTAGACTTTGAGCTTAGTCGCACCTCGTGTCAGGCCGGAATAGCTCTGCAGGTTCAGCTGACAGGGTGCGTTAAAGCAGCTATGGCAAGCGACGCAGCGATTATCGAAAATCGGTTGGATGCGAGTGTAATACTCATCGCCCGCGGGTGCCAACTGCGCGTGGGCGTTTTGAATAGCGCCGATGAGAAAAAAATTGACTCCTCCAATGAAAAATCCAACGCAGAATCGAAACATTACGCCTCCCCCCACGGCAACGATGCGCGCCACAAGAACCCTCACAATGCTATACGCAAAAGTTCCAGCGGGAAAGCCATTGACGTCACGACTGAGAACTCAGGTTGACGGCCCTGTTAGGGTGATTTTTGTCTTGATGATAGAAGCCTGAATCCCTGTGCGCTGATTCGCAGCGGAGCCGCACATGGAAACGATCCTGGACGAGAAGCTGCCGAGGTCACGCCTTGCCGTTCTCCTCAAGCATTTCTCGCAGATCGAGGATGATCGGCAGTCCTGGCGGGTTGCCTTTCCTCTAGCGGCAATGCTGCCGGAATCGCCGCATTGGCGGGTACCGCCGTGCTGTTTGCAGGCGCCGCCCGAGCGTTGCAGGGCGTCAATTTCTCAAAGGTCGAGATCAAGACCACGGCTCTTGGCAACAACACCTTTATGCTAGAGGGGCAGGGCGGCGACATTACGCGGTCGGCACCGACGGCATCATCATGGTGGACACCCAATTTGCGCCGTTGCGCCGCAAGATCAAGGACGCGATCGCGAAAATTTCGCCGCTGCCGATCAAATATGTGGTCATCACCACTACCATGGCGATCACGTCGGCCGGAACGCGGCCTTCCACAAGGACGGCGCGACCATCGTGGGGCACGACAATGTCCGCATCCGCCTCGCCGCCGGCACCACCAATGCGCCGACGGCGACAGCTGGGTCATGTTCCCCGACGCCAACTGCCCGTGAGGGGCGACGTGTGCGGCATCAGAACTTATCCCAACCTCGACTGGTGCAGCGGCGGCACCATCGGCGGCATGATCCTTGGGCTCGAAACATTCCTCAAGGCGGCCAACGATACGACCAAGGTCGTGTCCGGCCGCGGTCCGGCGCGACCAAGGCCAACCTCCAGGACTTCCACGAGATGATGGTTACCGCGAGAGACCGGGTGAAAAAGCTTTACGACGCGGGCAAGACTGAACAGGAAGCGGTCGCCGCGGATCCGCTGGCCGCCCTCAGTGTGAAATGGGCCACCCCGCAGGCCATCACATCCTGGCCTAGCTTGCTGCGCAACGTGTACAACCCGTTCCGCAATCACAATTGATCGCCTGACAAACGTCGAGCGGCACCGAGGCAGTGATCCTTCGAGGCTCGTGCGCCAGCCAATGCGGAACGCGAGCATCTCAGGATGAAGGAACGCAACCAGAAGAGACGCAAAGATCGGGAGGACGACATGACACTGAGACTCGCGAAACTCACAGGCGCGTGGCAAAAAAAGTAGTGTCGGAGAAGGCCGGGGCGCCGGCGTCGCGGTAGGCCGCTCCCGCTCGATTCGACCGGGTCGCGTGCGGGCCAGGCCAAGCCGCAATGATCCGGCTCCGCCCCCGAACCAGGGATCCGTCTTATGATCGCTGTCAACTCCCCTTTCGGCGCGGGCGCCGCCCCTTTGATCGGCGCGTGGCCGACCAAAGCGGACGCCGGGAGTTTTTATCGCGGATTCGGGGAGTTCGGCGCGACCTCGACCGTCGCTTTCCGGACCTCGGGTTGTCCGGGATCGAGGACGCCAAGTATCCCGTTCCAAAAGCCGCCGTACCAAACGCGGCCTTTCGCATCCGCACTGATGAACCTGATGCTGCTGTTTCTAGTCGGCAGGGCATACTCGACGAATTCTTCCGTCGTCGGGTCAAACCGCGTGAGGTTATTTCCCACCGTATCGGCAAACCATACGTAGTTCCGGCGGAGATCAACCGTCACCCCGTAAGGCGATGAATTTTGGGTAGGGGGCTGATAGAGCCTCACCTGCCCGCTATTCGGGTCGAGCTTGCCGAGTTTGTTGCCGTAGTAGTCGGCGAACCAGATGTTGTCCTGCGCGTCCACAGCAATCCCCCGAGCGCTTCGTGTGTCCGACGTGTGATAGCTCGTCGTCTTCCCACTGTCTGGATCCAGTCTGAAGATGATACCCAGGTCGAGTTGCGTAACCCAGGGGAACCCCTTTGAATCAATTGCAATAGCGTAGCCGTTGCCGGTCGGCCGTCTACGTGGCAACGCGATCATGCCTCCATAGGAGCCCTCGGGAAATTTCTCTACGACAGGGTTCTTAAAGACCTGGAATTGCTTGGATTTCGTGTTGAGACGCCATACTTCATCGCCTGCCGCAAGCCACGCCGTATCCTCTCTAGTTGGATCAGCCACCACCATGCGTGACCCCTGCGGCCTCACAGGAAATTCGTAGACGACGACCTTGCCGTCGCGGTCCACCCCAGCCACTTTGCCGTCGGCTCCAGGCCTGTCCAACCCGACCAAGTAGCTTCCATCCTTCAGCACGGCTCCAGTGTGGGCGTTACTTTGCGGCACCGGTATAGGGAATTGGTCAAAGTGCTCTGTTTCAGGATTGAAACGAGCCATCTTGTTGGATGCTGAATCGTATTCAGAAAACCAGACCGTGCCGCTCTTGTCGTCAACGATCACGCTGTGCGGCATCGTGCGGCGCGCTGGAATGATGTATTCCGTAAAGGTGGCTCGCAAAGCCGCATCTGAAACCGGGGTATGCTTGACCTTCGAAAGATCGGGACGCGCGCTCGGTCCTAGCGTACCTGCCGGACCAAACAATTGCTCCAGTCCGTGCGCAAGCTGGGCCACCCTGGCCTGATCGGTGAAAAAGCTCCGTCCCCAACGGTTCTCCGTCATCGAGGGCAGAAAGTTTTGCCACTCCTCGGCCGTCATACCTCGCATCGGTAGCACGGTTTCAAAGCCGTGGCATGTCGAACATGTCGAATAGACAATGTAGGTCTCCTCGGTCGTTGGGAACAGGTATCTTAAGTCAGCGCTCGTCAGCCGAGCCATATCGTTCTGAGACGATAATTTGATTATGGATTCGGCCGCATCGGCTGTGTCCTTGGTTTGCTTTTCCAGGGCAAAGCCGTACGCATTGATGGAGACTTCATAAGGGCCCGCTTCCAGCCCCGCTATCTGATAGCGCCCGTCTTGGTCGGTGTAGTGGGCAATTGTTTTGCCGTTCGAGGTCGCTTTCACGATAGCCCCTCGAATCGGCCGGCCTGCGTCGTCGGTGACGGTACCGCGCACCAATGCGTTTCCACCGGCCGCGGCCACGCCAGTCAAGACCACCCATGCAGAGGTAGAAAGCAATCCGATCAGCAAAGCAGCAAGCAGAGCATTCTGTCGAGTTCTCATGGCAGCCTCCTCTGGGGATCGTGGTGGGGCGCGAGATCAACCTGCCCTACTCATTGGGCATTGAGCGCCTACGTTAACACAATTGGCGGACGCGGGAGAGGGATTGGATTTGATCGCCCGCGCGCGAG
>JASHRR010000614.1 GCA_030037185.1 Xanthobacteraceae bacterium
CCATCCGATTGAGCGCACTTGCCATCGAGACGTGAACCGAAGCTCCGCAGATCCAATCAGCTCAAGCAATGATTTATGCGCTCGCGCCTGTGTACAACTTCAACATTTATTTAGCGGTTTTATGGCAGTCCTGCGCGGCCATCTTTCTCGGGTTTTGGATCATCTCGGACGAGTGGAGGCCAAAGAACTCAATCGCCATGCGCGAAACTATTGCGATATCCTGAGCGCTTCGCGCTGTTTTTTGCACGCCGTGCGAGTTCAATCCCACGCATTCAGGAACAGGTTCAAACTGGCGGGCCGCGAGCTGTTCGTGAGTCATGGTGGATTTTGACGAAACAGCAAGTCGACGGGAAGGGCGATGACGGCACCCGCGAGGAAAGCGAACCATCACAAAACAATAAAGGACAACAACCTAAAGCCGATAAAGGCAGAGCGCCGCTTCTCGAAGAATGCGACCTGGCGGCGACAGCGGGCCCGTCCCACCGCGCGGCTGGCTGCTGGCAATGACGCGAGGCCGTGGCAGGCATATATCACCAAAACCGATCAAAAGGCCGCAAATTCCCTGTTAAATTCCTGTCTCAGTTCTCGGTGTCTGTCCGGGACATATTGAGGCCAGTGAATCAGCTGTGGGTCAGGTAGGGATTATGATGTGGAGGCCGCAGAGGCTAAGCGCACGGTTGATCCGCGCGGGGTGATCAAGCGGGGTCATGTGCTAGGCAGCGGGATGCCCGCGGCGAGCAATCCGAACGATCTGCCGCCGCGTCGCGCGTGGACGATGATCTCGGTTTGTGGAGTGTCGAAGGCAGCTCGATCGCATCCGCAACGTCCTCCGTGCGGCGCGAACCGCAAAGCAAGCCCGACGACTGCCGACATCGATCGTCAGAGCATTTAAAGCGCAGAAAAAGGGGGGATCGATCCGTCTGGCGATGACGAGGCAAGAAGATTAAGCGCAAGAAACGCCACCTGCTCGGAGATGCACCTGCGCCATCACCCATCGGCCGCACTCGGGATCGTAATGGCGGCATCCTGCTGCTGGCCACGCTGTTTGGCAGATCGGCTTTGACGACGCTGTTCGTCGATGCCGCCGATCGGGAGGCAATTGCGACATGCGCTGGCGGAGATCCTGGCCTGCATCCAGGCGCCCGGCTAGCGCTGCGTCCCCACCAGCGCCAGCGAAATTGCCGGCACGTAGCTGATCAGCATCAGGGTCGCAAAGTTGATCAGCACGAACGGGATCACGCCGCGATAAATCGAGCCGAGCGGCTGGTTGAAGATCGCCTGCGAGGCGAACAGGTTGAGGCCAAACGGCGGGGTGTACATGCCGATCGACAGATTGACCGCCATGATGATGCCGAAGTGGATGGCGTTCACACCGGCCGCCTCGACCACCGGGAGCAGCAGCGGCGTGAGGATCATGATGGCGGCCGGCGGCTCGAGGAAGCTGCCGATCAGCAAAAGGCCGAGATTGACCACAAGCAGGGTCTGCCACAGCGGCAGCTGCAGGGCTTTCATCGCGCTGACGATGCTCTGCGGAATGCCGCTCGTCGTCAGCAGCCAGGAGTAGATCCCGGCCGCCGTGACGATGATGAGAATTTGCGAGATCAGGAACACCGCCGCGAGGGTGATGCGCCACAGCTCGCGCCAGCCGATGTCGCGGTAGATGAACATCGTCACCACCAGCGAGTAGACGGCCGCGACGCCGGCCGCCTCGGTCGGCGTGAAGACGCCGCCGTAGATGCCACCGAAGATCACGAATGGCGTGCCGAGCGCCCAGCCGGCCTGCTTGGTCGCCGCCCAGATTTGCCGCCACGACGCCTTCTCGCCGACCGCGACTTTGCGGGAACGCGAGTAGACGACGACGTAGATCGCGTCCACCAGCCCAATCAGCAGGCTGGGCACAATGCCGGCCGTGAACAGCGCGATCGCCGATTGCTGCGCCGACATGCTGTAGAGGATCATCGAGATGGACGGCGGGATGACGACCGCGATGGCGCCCGACGAGGTGATCAGGCTCACAGTGAAGCGGTCGTCGTAGCCGCCGCTCCTGAGCGCCGGGTAGACCAGCCGCCCGACCGCCGCGACCGTGCCGACGGCGGTGTGCGACATCGCGCCGAACAGCTCGGACGACACGATGGTCGTCATCGGCAGCGAGCCCCGCGCGCTTCCGGTGAGCGCCGTAACCCACACGATGACCCGCTTCGCGATGCCGCCTTGCCCCATCACCTCGCCTGCCAGGATGAAGAACGGGATCGCCAGCAAGGGAAAGTTGTCGAGGCTGCCGAACATATTGGTCTGGATCACCGTGGTCGGCACGTCAGCCACGAAGATGACCGCGATCAGCGAGCTGAGGAGCAGGATGAGATAGATCGGAAAGCCGATGCAGAGCAGGATCACCGGCAGGATGAAATAAACGAAGATCGCTAGCACGGCGGCGGCGCCCGAAACGACGTGATCAGACGGGCGGCGACCAGCAGGGCGTTGAGACCGAGGCCGATCGGCACCAGCGCCTGCGGGATCACCAATGGAATCTCGGCTGCCTCGCTGCGCTGATCGAACTCGGCCAGCATCTGGACGGCGGGCCAGCCGAGCACGATGAGTGTCACGCATACCGCGATCATCGTCAGGTCGGCGGCAATGTCGAAGGCCCGGCGGAGCCGCCGCGGCAGCGCCTGCAGGATGACGTCCATGCGCAACTGCTTGCCTTCGAATCCCACAATGGCGTTGCCGAGGAACACCGTGCCCACGAGAAGGAACAACATGATCTCCTCGGCCGAGGCGATCGGATGAAAGAACAGGTAGCGGCCGGCGACGTTGGCGGCATTGACCGCGACGGCGACGACCATCAACACCGCCGTCAGGCCCTGAATGGCGAGGACGAGAGCTCTGATCGCAGTCATTGGCCCTCGATCGACCACAGCATTTTTCCGCCACGGCGAGCCGGCGCCTGGTCACCTCTCGCGGTCGGTGAGAGGTCGCAATGTGTGCGCTTTGCGCGCACATTGCGCGCGAGCGAGCTCGGGAGCCTCTTGCTAGGCCGTTTCCCCCTCACCCGCAGCGCGCAAGCGCGCCGCGACCTCTCCGCTCGGGGGAGAGGTGAGGGCCTGTGCGGCAAGATCACCGATTCGACCATAGCGAAATCCGCTTAATTGCTCCGTGTCGCGGTCGCGATCATCTGCTCCCAAAGCGGCTTGAGGGCAGGCTTGGTGCTGACGATGTCGCCGCCGATCGGCGCCATCTTGGCCATCAGCTCGGCCTGGTCGGCGGGCGGCAGCACGATCGTTTCGCCGCCATGCTGCGTCCACGCCTTGTGCTGCGAGGCGAAGAATTCCGACGCCCAGGGGGTGGTCTCGGCGCCGGCCTGTTTGGCGGCGGAAATCACCTGTGACTGAAGGTCTGCGGGCAAGCCGTCAAACCACCTCTTACTCACTACGGCAATGCTGAAGATATAGGCGTGACCGGTCTCGGTCATGTACTTTGCCGCCTCCTGATACTGGAGCGTGGTAAACACCGTCACGCTGGCCAGCGTACCATCGATCGTCCCCTGCTGCAGCGCCGGCAACACGTCACCCAGGGTGAGCGGGACGCCGGTGCCGCCTATTCTGGCGATCTGCTCGGTCTGGAAGGGCGAAGCCAGCACGCGGATTTTCTTGCCCTTGAAATCTGCAAGAGTGTGGAACGGCGCCCGCATGGCGAACGCGACCGGCCCATAGAGGAACAG
>JASHRR010000615.1 GCA_030037185.1 Xanthobacteraceae bacterium
AGCCGGCGTGATCGCCGGAACAAGCCTGGAGAGCCGGACAGCTCCCTCCATGCCGCGGAGGGCCGTGAAAGGGCGACCGGCACGAGTTTTGCCCGTCTTAGCAACGCACGACAGTCTGCCCCAGCCCGATCCTCCCGCGCCGGATGGTAGAAAGTGAACAACTTGACTGGCGGCGGGACAGCTCGGCGAAGGCCACCGCAGTGGCGCTGGTGCGGGCTTTTAGCACGGGATCAGCAATGCGCAGCAGGAAATTACTTTCAGGTTACCGCGAGCGCCGATTATTCCGGCAGGCCCGTTGCCTTAGCCCGACGCTCCTGCTCGGCGCGAATGGCAGCGAGCTCCGCCTCAACTTTCTTTCTTTCTGCCTCGGTCAGCACTGCGGTGCTGCGCGGTGGTGGCATATCGTGAACGGCCGGATAGTCAGGGGCGGCCTCCGGACGCGCCGGAGTCCCGGCCGGCAAGCCGCCAAGCTCTTTCGGCATTTCGGACAATGCTGTGGAACACGCGGCGAGAAACACGGCCCCTGCGCAGACCAGCCCCAGCCGGACGAGGAGGCACCCGTCCCGGCGCATTTTCGAGGTGGACTCCCGCAATCTCAGCACGACAGGTTGTCCGGTTTGAGCAAAATGATGCAACGCAAGTCATGGTAGGGTAGCGGCGGCGTATTATCCAGCCATATATCGAACGTATCCAACTCATGGAAGATGAAATTCAGGATGGCTCAGTTGCCTGTCCATCGCAACAAACCTGGCCCGCGTCGGCGTAAGGTGAAGGCCGTTGCGGCCCCGAGCGCTGTGGGCAAGCTGGCCCCTTCGCCAGCACAGCGGCCGGCGCCACCGGCCGCCCTGCCCCAAGCCCGACCGTCGGAGCCTGCGGGCGAGGCTATCGCGAAGGCAACGCCTGCCGCCGATGTCAACGCAGGCTCCCCGGCGCGACAGCAACCGCTCAAAGACCCTCCTGCGTCATCAAACGCCGCAGTGCAGCCGGAGCCTGCGACGGGTTATCCTTACCACTTTGACGTGGAAGCGATGACCAAGAACGTGGTCCGGCTGATCGAGGAAGGCGGCCACGCGGCTGCGGCCTATCTCAGGCCGCGCGAGAACGGCACGCCAAAGATAGACTATTCCGACGAGACCACCGATGCCGTCATGACCCTCGGCCAGGTCGCCGAATACTGGTACGGCGATCCGCAGCGCACGGTGCGGATGCAGACGCGGCTCGGCAGGAGCTTCCTCGATCTCTTTGCCTACGCCTCACGACGGCTCGCCGGCGAGCCGGCCGACCCGGTCGTCAAACCCGACCCGCGCGACAAACGCTTCACCGATCCGGAATGGTCGTCGAACCAATATTTCGACTTCCTCAAGCAGGCTTATCTGCTGCTCACGGACTGGGCGAAGTACCTCGTGGAGCATGCCGATGAGCTCGACCCGGCGGTCCGCCAGAAGGCGGAATTTTACACCCGCCAGATCGTCAACGCGCTCGCACCGTCGAATTTCGTCCTCACCAATCCGGAATTGCTGCGCACGACCATGAGCAGAAGCGCCGAGAATCTGGTGCGCGGGACCCAGATGCTCGCCGAGGATATCGAGGCGGGCGGCGGTGAACTGAAGATCCGCCAGTCCGACATGTCGACATTCGAGGTCGGACGCAACCTCGCGATCACGCCCGGCAAGGTCATCTATCAGAACGCCTTGATGCAGCTCATCCAGTACGCGCCGTCGACCGAACGCGTCTTGAAGCGGCCCCTGCTCATCGTGCCGCCTTGGATCAACAAATATTATGTGCTCGACCTGACGCCGGAGAAGTCCTTCATCAAATGGTGCGTGGACCAGGGGCTGACGGTGTTCGTGATTTCCTGGGTCAACCCTGACGAGAGGCTCGTCCACAAGGACTTTGCCGACTACATGCGTGAGGGTCCGCTCGAAGCGCTCGAGGTCGTCACCAGGATCACCGGTAGCGCGAAGGTCAACACGATCGGCTATTGCGTCGGCGGCACGTTGCTCGCCATCGCCTTGTCCTACCTCTCCGGAAAGCACGACGACCGGGTCACATCCGCCACCTTCCTCACCACCCAGGTCGACTTTACCTATGCGGGCGACCTCAAGGTATTCGCCGCGACAGAGGAGCAGGTCGCCGCCGTCGAACGTCAAATGTCAGCGCGCGGCTATCTTGAAGGTTCCAAGATGGCGACCGCCTTCAACCTGTTGCGATCCAACGAGCTGATCTGGCCCTACGTCATTAAGAACTATCTGAAGGGCGAAGCGCCGTTCGCCTTCGACCTTCTGTATTGGAATGCCGATGCCACGCGCATGCCGGCGGCCAATCATTCGTACTATCTGCGCAACTGCTATTTGCATAACAACATCACAAAGAGCAACATCACCATCGACGGTGTCAGAATCGATCTCAAAGAGATTAAGATCCCGATCTACAATCTGGCCACCCGCGACGACCATATAGCGCCGGCTAAATCGGTCTATCTCGGCTCAACGTTCTTCGGCGGGCCGATGCGATATGTGCTGTCGGGGTCGGGCCACATCGCGGGCGTTGTCAATCCGCCCTCACGGGCAAAGTACCAGTACTGGACGGGCGAGGCGCCGCGCGGCGATGACCTCGAGGGCTGGCTGCGCTCGGCGACCGAACACCGCGGATCGTGGTGGCCTGACTGGCTCGCCTGGCTCAAGGCGCAAGACGCCGAGGAGGTCGCAGCGCGTCCGCCTGGTGCAGCCTCCTTCGCGCCGATCGAAGACGCGCCGGGAAGCTATGTGAAGCTGCGAAGTTGACCTCAGTCGTCGCCTGAAACGCGCTTTTGGCCTTGAGCGGCGGGCCGATTTGGCGATCTCGGCGGCTTAATGCCGCTTGTATTTCGCCGCCCCAAGGGTTTCCGAGGGCAGTTCTCCGAATGCAAGACGGTAATCGCGGGCAAAATGGCCCGCATTAAGAAAACCGCACGCGAATGCCGTGGACACCACAGTGGTCGCGCCGTCGGGCTGTTGGAGCATGCGGCGGGCGTGCTGCAGCCGGACGCTCTTGACGAACGCCATCGGGGAGCAACTGCGCGAGTCCCTGAATG
>JASHRR010000073.1 GCA_030037185.1 Xanthobacteraceae bacterium
ATTCCGATCGTCTTTGCTGCCGGCGGCGACCCCGTCGAATCCGGTCTCGTCGCGAATCTAAACCAGCCGGGTGGCAACGTCACAGGCGCAACCTTTCTCACAATACGACTTGTCGCGAAGCGACTTGAAATCCTGCATCAGATAGTTCCGACAGCTACGTCGATCGGCTATTTGATCAATCCGAATAATCCTCAGCTTGAGGCCGAATCGCGCGAAGTCGAAGCTGCGGCGCGCAGCCTTGGTGTGCGTGTGGTCGCCGCCAAGGTGTTAACGGCCGACGAGATTGGTTTGGCTGTGGCAAGTCTCGTAGAACAGAAAGTCGGCGCGATACTTCCGGCCGCCGACATTTTGTTCGTCGTTCATGCCGAGATGCTGGTCGCGTTGGCGGCTCGCTATGCGCTGCCAACGATCTACATTGGGCCGCAATGGGTGCGTGCCGGGGGGCTCATCAGTTACGGTGGTGTTGCTGTTGAAGCATATCGGATTGCCGGCACCTATGTCGGCCGTATTCTGAAGGGCGAGAAGCCCTCCGACCTGCCAGTACAGCAAACGACGCGGATCGAGATGACCGTCAACCTCAAGACCGCTAGGGCGCTCGGAGTGACAATTCCACTGCCGTTGCTCGCCCTCGCCGACGAGGTGATCGAATGAGACGGCGGGAGTTCATTGCAGGGCTTGGCGGCGCGGCGGCCTGGCCGCTTGTGGCGCGCGCGCAACAGCCAAAGACGCCGGTGATCTACTGGCTCGAAGCGCTGCCCGTGCAACGGCCGTCTGAAGTTGTCCAGGGGTTTCGCCGCGGTTTGGCGGAGATCGGCTTTTCAGAGGGCCGCGACGTGACGGTCGAGTACCGCGTGGCGGACTACGGCCATGCGGAGCTGCTGCCGGCGGTTATCGCTGATCTGGTAGGCCGGAGGCCGGCGGCGATCGTCACATTTAACGCCTTTGTGGCAGTGGCTTTGAACGCGGCGACGCGGGAGATACCAGTCGTTTTTTGGGCGGGCTATGATCCAGTCGAGCTTGGCCTGGTAGCGAGCCTCAATCGTCCCGGCGGAAATCTCACGGGCGTCATCACTCTCACTATCGAGATTGCTGAAAAGCGCCTTCAGTTGCTACACGAAGCGGTGCCGGCCGTTGAAACAATTGCTTTGTTGGTCGGTCCCGGTACTCAGTCTGATCACCTAGAGACCAGACATATGCAATCTGCGGCCCGTACTCTCGGGTTGCGCTTGCTGGTCTTCGACGTATCGTCCCTCGGCACCGAGATTAGACCAGTCTTTGCCGAGCTGGTCGGGCACCAGGCCGGTGCCGTCCTGATAGGCGGCTCCGGAGTACTTTTGTTCAAAAGCAGTGAAATCCTGTCGCATGCGGCTCGTTTTGCGCTACCCACCATGTCTGTCTACAGCTATTTCGCGCGGGCAGGGGGTCTACTGAGCTATGGAGCCGATCTTAGTGACACCTTTCGTCAAGTGGGCGCATATACCGGCCGCATCCTCAGGGGTGAAAAACCGTCCGAGCTTCCGGTCGTGCAGCCGACCAAATTCGAACTGGTTATCAACCTGAAGACTGCCAAAGCACTTGGTCTCACGGTGCCGTCGAACCTGCTCGCCCTCGCCGACGAGGTGATCGAATGAACCGGCGGGAGTTCATTGCAGGGCTCGGGAGTGCGGTGGCTTGGCCGGTAGCGGCGTGGGCGCAGCAGCGCGAACGGGTGCGGCGCATCGGTGTGCTCAACACCTTCGCGGCCGATGATCAGGACGGACATCGTCGCGTCGCGGCTTTCCTACAGGCGCTGCAGCCGCTGGGCTGGACCATCGGACGCAACGTGGAGATGGAGCAGCGATGGAGCAGCGGCGATCCGGCGGGCCTGCGCAAGAACGCGGAGGAACTTGTGGCGCTGACGCCCGACGTAATCCTCACTAGCGCTGCCGGGGCCGTGGCGCCGTTGCTGCAGGTGACCCGCAGCGTGCCGATCGTGTTCGTGCTGGTGGCTGATCCGGTGGGCGCCGGCTTCGTTAACAGCTTAGCGCATCCCGGCGGCAACGCTACCGGTTTCATCGCGGTTGAATATGGCTTCAGCGGGAAATGGTTGGAGTTGCTCAAGGAGCTCGCGCCAAGCGTGACGCGCGCGGCAGTCATTCGCGACCCGACCACCTCTGCTGGCCTCGGCATGTTTGGCGCCATCCAGTCCGTGGCTCCGTTGCTTGGCGTCGA
Organism: Xanthobacteraceae bacterium; assembly: GCA_030037185.1. Next base: position 2,212 of record JASHRR010000073.1, read on the forward strand.
TGTCACTCCCGTCAACGTGCGCGATCCGGGCGCAGAGCGGGCCCTCGCGCAATTCGCAGGTGCTGGCAAAGGCGGTCTGATCGTGACGCCGGGCGCGTTGGCTTATCGCAATCTACTCGTTTCGTTGGCAGCTCAGCATAAGCTGCCGGCGGTCTATTACGATACAGTCTTCGTTCGGTCCGGCGGGCTGGCTAGCTACTCGGTCGAAGTCACCGACCAATACCGTCGCGCCGCCGGCTACGTCGACCGCATCCTCAAAGGAGAAAAGCCCGCCGACCTGCCGGTGCAGGCGCCAATTAAGTACGAGCTGGCGATCAACCTGAAGACCGCCAGGGAACTCGGCCTCGACGTGCCGCTGACGCTCATCGCCCGCGCCGACGAGGTGATCGAATGA
>JASHRR010000616.1 GCA_030037185.1 Xanthobacteraceae bacterium
CTCGCAAAGAAATTCCAACGCCCGATCGGAAAAAACCACTCCGAACCCAAAAGTCGCGTCCGGAGAGTTCTGCTCGATGACGCGAACCTCCATCCCCGGGCGCCGCCGTTTAAGCCGGTAGCCAAGATACAGCCCAGCCGGCCCCGCGCCGAGGATCGCAACGCGCATCGCTGTCCTCCCCATTTCCGAATCAGATAATAATTTCCAAAGAGTCAATGACCTCGGCAACCGTCTTTCCGCGCTCAGCGACGGCAATTCAGTTCGTCTCGCGAGGAGCCGGCAGCCTTCCCCACGCCCTCCGGCAGGGCGCATATTTCCAATGCCAATGATCAGAACGATAGGCTTCTCGCCGCCCGATCAAGGCCGGATCGCGATCTCGTGTCGACGGGCATCTTTGCGACACTCCCGCGGGTTGTCCCGGCTGACAACCGTGGCGGATGCAGCCTGGCGCAATGCCTGTTGGCGGCTGGGGTGTGTAGAGGCCGGGCAACCCCGCCGAAATCTCCGTCCGTTCGCTGCTCGTCAATCGACTAGGCTCTCGGCCGCGGTTTGCTAGCTCGCGAATTTGGCGAATTCCCGCACCACCCGTTCGTAGGTCGATCGTTTGAATGGCACGACGAGATCAGGGAGGTGCTCGATCGGCTCCCACTTCCAGGCAATGAATTCAGGGTCGTGGCCGCCGCCCCCTGGCGATGAAATGTCGATCTCGCTATCGTCGCCGGTAAAGCGTAGCGCATACCACTTCTGGGTTTGGCCGCGATAGCGGCCGCCCCATGCCCGCCCGACGATATCGCGCGGAATGTCATAGCAGAGCCAGTCGCCAATCTCGCCGAGAAGCTCAATCGAGCGGATGCTGGTCTCCTCGTAAAGTTCGCGCAACGCCGCCGGCCACGGCTCTTCGTCAGCATCAATGCCGCCCTGCGGCATCTGCCAGGCGTGGGTTTCGTCGATGTGTTCGGGCCCTTCGGAACGGCGGCCGATGAAGACCAGGCCGGCCCGGTTGAGCACGGCGAGGCCGACGCATGGACGATAAGGTAAGTCCTCGAAGCGGGGCATATCGGACGCCAGACGATTCGCCGGGCGGCTTCAGCTCGGGCCGCGGGGTGGCGAGCCCCATCGGGCGGCAATCGTGGCCGTCCGGGCTCGCCGCGTCCGCCACAAGTCGCTGCGCGGCGGGTGGGCAATCGAAAAAAAAGCCCGACGGCCTGTGAGCCGCCGGGCAATGCAGTGCATTCAAGATCAGTTCGGCAGCGTCGCCGACTTCGCGTTTGGCGGAAACGCCGCATTAGTCCTGGTGCCGCGCAGCAGATCGAAGGCCATATTGAGCGCCTTGTCATCCTTGGTGTCCGGCGGAACGTAGGACTGCGAACCGGATTGTTCGTCGCCCTCGGCCTTGAGATGGCCGCGCAGTGACGATTCGCCCTTGGCGGCCTCGCTCGCCCGCGCTTGGGCTTCCTCCGGCACATCCTGCAGCACCTCGATGTCCGGAGAGATGCCCTTGGCCTGGATCGAACGACCCGACGGGGTGAAATACCGAGCCGTGGTCAATCGCAACGCACCATTGCCGGCACCGAGCGGAATGATGGTTTGAACTGAACCTTTGCCGAACGAGCGGGTTCCCACCAGCGTTGCCCGCCGGTGGTCCTGCAGCGCTCCCGCGACGATCTCTGATGCCGATGCGGAACCCCCATTGATGAGAACGATCAAGGGCTTGGCTTTGGTCAGATCGCCCGGCCGGGCGTTGAAGCGCTGAGTCTCTTCGGGATCGCGTCCGCGGGTCGATACGATTTCGCCACGCTCAAGGAATGCGTCCGAAACCGAGATGGCTTGGTCGAGCAGGCCGCCGGGATTGTTCCGCAGATCGAGCACATAGCCCCTGAGCTTCTCCTGCGGCACCTGGCCGGAGATGTCTGCGATGGCTTTCTTGAGCCCGTCGGAGGTCTGTTCGTTAAATTGGGTGATACGGATATAGCCGACATCATCGCCTTCGACCTTCATGCGCACCGAGCGCACGCGGATGTTGTCGCGGACAAGCGCAACATCGATCGGCGCGTCGTTGCCTTTGCGCATGATCTTGAGGCGGATCTTGGTGTTCACCGGCCCGCGCATCTTCTCGACGGCTTGATTAAGGGTCAAGCCTTGCACCGGCTCGTCATCGAGATGGGTGATGATGTCGCCGGCGCGCACGCCTGCCTTGGCGGCAGGGGTATCGTCGATTGGCGCCACGACCTTGACCAGCCCGTCCTCCATGGTGACTTCGATGCCCAGCCCGCCGAACTCGCCGCGGGTCTGAATCTGCATGTCTTTGAAGCTTTTGGAATCCATGTAGCTCGAATGAGGATCGAGCCCATTGAGCATGCCGTTGATTGCCGATTCGACGAGCTTGGATTCGTCCGGCTTTTCCACGTAATGCGTGCGCACCCGCTCGAAGATATCGCCAAACAGGTTGAGCTGGCGGTAGGTGTCGGCTTGGGCCGCCCTAGCGCTCGAGCCTAACAGCAGCCGGGATGACGGCTGCACCGCAACAAGCGTCACTGCCGCGCCAGCGACGGCGCCCAGGAGAACCAGAGAAGTTTTGCGCATCATCCACGAACCTTTTCGTTTTCAGTTGCCGCCCACCACGGACTGGAGTCAATGGGTGTCCCATCTTTTCGGAACTCTATATAGAGCACCGGCTGAGGCGAACCGATCGCAGAGGACGAGCCGGCCGCAGAAACAGATGCAACTCGCGTGCCGATCCCCATCACCGCAACGGGCTCTCCAGTGAGAACGAACTGGCCGGGGTCCACCGTAATCCGTTCCATCCCGGCGAGCAGTACATGATAGCCGCCGCCGACGTTAAGGAGCAAGAGTTGTCCGTACGATCTGTACGGTGCCGCATAAACCACCCACCCGTCGCAAGGCGCGGTAACCTGCGCGCTCGGTCTGGTGGCAATCGAAATCCCCTTCTCATTCGCTCCCGACCCGTCGGGGGCCCCGAATTCACGTATCTTGGTACCGCTGACCGGCAAAGCCAGTCTACCTTTGGCCGAAACAAAGGCAATGGCGGGTGCCATGCGGCCCGGATCGCTGAGCGCCGCCAGGCTCGCCGGCGACCCATTTGCGGCCTTCGACTCATCACCGGGGCGGGTCGAGGTGCGGGCGCTACGCTTCGCGCCGTCGGTGGCGGGCTCAAGCTTACCGATCAAATCTTTGAGATTGTCAACTTGTCGCGCCAACGTGGCCGCCCGTTGCCGCTCGGTCGCGATAGCTTGCTCGACCTCCGCCTGGCGGGTTTGGCGCTCTTCAACCAGTGAGGCCATGTTTCTCTGCATGATGGCAAGGTCGGCCGATTCG
>JASHRR010000617.1 GCA_030037185.1 Xanthobacteraceae bacterium
GCGAAGGGTGGCAGCGTGAACGGCGCTTCGAAGCGCTGCGCCAGAACGACCTGGAAAATATCGCCGGCGCCAATGTACTCCTTTGCCCGCGCCACCATGGCGCGGAACTGCGTTGCCGACGTATTGGAGGCCTGCGGGTTTGTCAGTGCGGCCGGCGCAGCGCCGGCCGGTTCTTTGGGAAGAGGCTTCTCGAGCGCATCGACCACGGCGGTCAGCCGGTCCACGGCGCGCGCCAGCGCTGCATCCGCGGCCAATCCACTCGGCCGAACCGGCGTCACCAGCGTCAGCGTGTCGAGCACGGAATCAAAGATGATCACGACGGTCGGCCGCACCAGGATGGCGTCCGGTATCCCGATCGGGTCTGGGTTGGGTGGCGGCAGTTCCTCCATCAACCGGACCATGTCGTAGCTCAGGTAGCCGAACACGCCGGCCGCCATGGGCGGCAGGCCGTCCGGCAGCACGAAGCGGCTTTCGTTGATGAAGCTGCGCAGCGACTTGAGCGGCGGTTCACCGCAAGGGCGGAAGGCGTCGCGGTCGTGCCGCGCGGTCCGGCTGATCTCGGCCTTGGCGCCGCGGGCGCGCCACACCATGTCGGGCTCGAGGCCTATGATCGAATAGCGCCCTCGCACGGCCCCGCCCTCAACCGATTCGAGCAGAAAGCTCAGCGGTTTATCGATGGCAGCCTTGAGAAAGGCCGAGACCGGCGTCTCGAGGTCAGCCACCAACGAGGTCCACACGACCTGTGTGGCGCCGCGCGCATAGGCTGCGGCGAACGCGCCGGCGGGAGGTTCGATATGCATGGGCGGCTGGAGCGAATTGGACGGAGCTTAAATCATGCGCATCGGAGCGGCCCGATGGCACGACACGGAAATCACGGTCGGACCTGGTGTCGCCATCCACGTCCTCGCCCCTCCCCAGCCCCGCCGGGGGGAGCAGGCCTCCGCCACGTGACCCCACGTTCGGCACGGGCACGATCTCTGAAAGCGGATGTCGAGAGTTTCATCAGAAGCTACTCTCACTCGGTCCCCGGCCGACCGCCTGCGCGACAGCGCTCCGATTGATGTCGGTGCCGATGTCGTTTTCCAAACGGGCGACGTACTGGCTCAGAATGTCGTCGCCGTAGGAGGCCTTGAGCTGATCGAGCAGTCTTGTCGTGGCCGCGGAATTTGCGTCGAAGGCGGGCACATTGATCTCGGTGACCCGGAAGATAACGCGGTCGGTTGGATTCTGACCCTCGGCGCTGCCGACCGCATCCTTCGCGGTGCGGAAGACCTCCGAAATGACGCGGGCCGGCAGTTCCTTGCCGCCCTGTCGCTTCAAACCCGACTTGCTCTCGACCATCAATCCCTCGGCTGCTGCCACGTCGGCGAGCGTGGCGCCGGATTTGAGCTTGCCAACGATGTCTTGCGTCTTCGACTCCAGGCGCTTGATGATCTCGTCGTCACGAAAGCGCGCCTCAACCCGGTCCCTGACCTCGTCGAGAGTGCGCTCGCGCGACGGCATGATGTTGACCACGTCGTACCAGACGAATCCACCGGCCGGTAGCGAAAGCGCCTCGTTCTCGGCGCCGACCTCGGTGTTAAAGGCACTGTTGACCAGGTCGACTCCGGGGGGCAGGTCGGGGACCGGCTCGCCCGCAGGTGTCCGCCCGGAGCGATCGACCGCCTCGATGGTGTGCAGCTTCAGATTGAGCTTCTTGGCGATCTCTTCGATCGAGGCGCCTCCGCCCAGCTCCTCGTCGATCTTATCCCTGATCTCGTTGATCTCGGCCTTGGCGCGGTCGGCTGCAATGTCGCGCTTGACGTCCGATTCGACCTCGGCAAACGATTTTGTCGAGGATGGTTCGATCTTGAGCACCCGCACGATCACCGTCCCGAACCGCCCGGTGACCGGGCTGCTGACGGCGCCCTCGGCAAGCTCGAACGCCGCATTGGCGACCGTCGGATCAATCACGTCGGCTTTGGTGATGGTACCGAGATCGACCAGTCGGTCGGCGATTTCGGGCTCCTTGGCGAGATCGTCGAATGCGAGCCCTGCAGCGATGCGCTCGGAGGCGCGTTTGGCGTCATCGGCGCTGGCAAACGAAATCTGCACCAAATGGCGGCGCTCCGGCGTCTGATAGAGCTTGATGCGATCCTGGTAGACGCGCTGAGCCTCTTCATCGCTGACTTCGATGGTGCCGGCGATCTCCTGCTGGGACGCCGTAATCAGCTGTATTTTCCGATATTCGGGAGCCCGGAATGCGACTTTGTGCTCGTCGAAGTAAGCGGCAAGCTGCTCCGGCGTCGGTGTTGGAATGTCGCCGACCTTGCTGCCATCGAACGCCACATACGCGATGCTGCGTTCCTCGTCGCGAAAGTGGCTGAGCGCCTCGGCCGGTACTTTGGGCGCGATTACTCCGCTGCCGATGGCGGCTGCGATCTGGCGACGCAGCGTGGTCTGGCGCTGTTCGAACTCAAACCGCTGTTGGGTGTAGCCGACTTCGCGCAGGCGCTCGAGATAGGTGGCCATATCGAACTGGCCGTTGAGGCCGCGGAATGACGGATCGGCAGTGATCTGCTTTGCCACCTCGTTATTCGAAATACCGAGCCGAAGCTGCCGCGCGCGCTCATCGAGAGCCGCAGCCGCGACCATCTGGCCGAGCACCTGCTGCTCAAGGCCGATCGCCTGCGCCTGGTCCGGGGTGAGCGGCCGGCCCATCTGGCGACCGACCTGCTGCATTTCTTCATTGTAGCGGATGCGGAATTGGTCGACGGAAATCTCGCTGCGGCCGACTTTGGCCACGGTGGAGACCCCGAAACCACGGAAAATGTCGCCAATGCCCCAGATCCCAAAGCTGATGATCAGAAACCCGACCACCGCTGCCATGACGACCTTGCCGAGCCAATTGGAAGAGGCTTTTCGTAGACCTCGAAGCATGAGCGCGTCTTATTACTTGGAGTGGGTGGCACCCCCACTCTCCCGCGTGAGCAAGGAAAATGGGCAGAGGCGGTTCCGCCTTAGGCCAACAATTCAGGTTATGCATAATAGGGAGGTCAAGAGCTTATCGCAACCTCGCGGTGCGCGGCAAAAATGCGGCGGGCGGGGCAAAGAAAGCCTTAATCGGTGGCAAGCAATCATCGCCGGCTTGTCGCTGCCGCTGCGCGCGGGATGCCTCGGGATAGGCAGAGCCATGAATTGGAATTGCTGTAAACTTGGCCGGTCACCGTGGCCGGCCGTTGCTCACTTGCCAGATTTGTGGCCGA
>JASHRR010000618.1 GCA_030037185.1 Xanthobacteraceae bacterium
TGGAACACAATGACCCGGTGATTGAGCTGCTGCTGGCCGTGATGGCCGTAGCCGCCCAGCCCTGCCCATTCGCTGATATCGACGCGCTCGAAATTGGTGCAGGCCGGCAGGATCACGTCGGCGAATTTTGCCTCGCCCTCGAACCAGATCGACTGGTTGACAACGAATTCGAGATTCTCCGATTGGTACATCCGGACATGGCGGTTGGTGTTGTTCATGGTGGACAGCATCGAGCCGCCGTACTTGTAGAGCATTTTCACGGGCGCGTGCCCCGGCGCCGGATAGGCAAACTTCGCGAACTGGTGCTCGATCGATTTGCCGACCCACGGGTAGCCCTCGGCCTTGCCGTCGGCGATAGCCTCCGGCATGAAGATGCGCGGGATGCGCTGGAATGTAGACGAGATGGTGGGCAGCTGCGGCATGCGCTGATAAAGCTCGACCGGCATCGAGGTGTTTTCGAGATCGCCTGACATGCCGCCGTCGGCGTAGCCCGGAAAATAGAAGTTGAAGTCGAGCGGGCAGCCCCATTGCAGATTGCCCATGTTGACGCCGGGCTTGCCGAGCCCTTGCATGGCGGCAAGGCACACCATGACGCGCGCCCACTGGATGCCGGTCTGGTTGCGGCAGGCGCCGCCGTGGCCGTTGCCCCACCCGCCGGGCGCCAGGTAGACGCGCTTCTTGCCCCACTCGCGGGCCAGCGCCCGCACGTCTTTCGCCGGAACGTCGGTCTCCTTTTCCTGCCATTCCGGAGTCTTTTGCGTGCCGTCCTCGACGCCCAAGAGATAGTCCTTCCACGCATCGAAACCGACCGTGTGAGTGCGGACGTAGTCCTTGTCGTAGAGGTCTTCGGTGATCCACACATAAGCGATCGCCATCGCCATGGCGACCGAGGTGGTCGGACGCGGCGCGAGCCACTTGCCGGGGAGGAATTGCGCCGAGGCGTTGTAGTAGGGATCGACGTGAACCACCTTGATGCCGAGCTTGGGGTTCTTGAGCCACTGGCGGCGGATGGTGCCCTCCTGCGCCCCGTAGGAACCGCTGGTGGTTTCGGGATCCGCCGCCCAGAACACCACCATGTCGCAGTTCTGCAGGCAGTCCTCGACGGTGCCGTAGGTCTCGGACTGACCGACCCGCAGCGTGTAACCCCAATGATGCACGGCGCCCCAGTACCAGCCCTCCCAGCTGTCGGGATTGTGGTGCACCTGGGTATAGCCGACCGCATTGCGGAAGCGATGCAGGGCCGAGAGGTAGTAGCCGATATTGCCCCAAGTATGATGCGATCCGTGGGACACCGCCATCACGCCGGGGCCGTAGGTGCTCTTGAGCCGCTTGATCTCGGCGGCGACGAGGTCGAGCGCCTCGTTCCAGGAAATCCGCACATAGCCGGACTTGCCGCGATTGTGCGGATTGCGGTCGCCGTTGGGATCGAAGTCGACGCGCTTTAAGGGATGGAGCAGGCGATCCGGCGAATACACAATCGATTTGGCGTTTTGCCCGTGCGGCGCGAGTGTCGTCTTGCGCGGCGGCGTCAGCGCGAGGCCGCGCGCTCTTATCGTCCAAGGCTGGGGATCAGAATCGTCGAAGTCGATCGGCGTCATGCGCACGATCTTGCCGTCTTTGACGTGCACGAAGACCGGGCCGCCGTTGGTCATGTTGCAATAGCGTGTCGTGCCGTCCGCGAGCTTGGTGCCGAATCGCCAGCCGGCCGTCAGCGCCGCCATCATGATCTGAGCCCACCAATTGGTAAGGTCCTCGGGGCCGTCGACCGTGAGCTTGAAATCCTTTTGGGCGTTGATCTGGTCGAGCCAGTTGATCGGCGGTGTCAGGAGCGCGGCTCCGAGCGCCGCGTTCTTGAACGCAAGCGTGATGTCAGGCGCCGCGTGAAACCCGGCGCGCGATCTCACCATGCCGTCACGCACCTCGAACCAGCGCCCCACGTCCTCGTCGCGGGCCTTGATCTGCGCGACCAGATTCCGCTCGCGCAGGCGATGCCGGAATTTCCCGTGCCGGCGCGCCTGCAACGTCATTAATTGCGCGAAGCTCCACAAGACGACGGAAAATTTTGCGGTGGCGACGCTCATGGGGGCTCCTCCTCACTGCCGACCCCGAAACCTGCGGACGCAGATCCCGGCGTCCGAAGCTGGCGCTCGATGCCTCGCGGGCGCGGTCAATTGAGCGCGCAATTATGATCGCAAATGATCGATCACGGAACCAATTTCCGCAGTCCCCGGCAATCCGCGCGCCTCCTGACCGGACGGCACTTGCGGGCAGGACGGCCGCGGCGTAGAGCGGCGACATGCGCTGGGCGACGCCTTGGTGATCGCCGCCCACTGCGCGAGCGCATCGTGCTAACAGCCGCAGGCGCGGCATGGCGTGACGTTGCGCGCGTCAGCTATGAGTGTCCCGATGTCCGGCGTGCGGCGGGCTTGCCAAAAGGGCATCGACCGGTGCGGCGGCGAGTCGTTGTTGCGACAAGCCGGAATTATTGCGGACGATATCGCCTCCAAGGGGCCTGTCCTGCGGGTCGGCTGTTCGAAGCCGCCACCATCCCAGCCGCAAGCGCGGTATTCTGGCGGATAAATTCAAACAGATGGCGGGCGCGGAGTTATCTGTGCCGCGGGCGTGTGGGGTCTTAACGGTGTCTTTTTGGCGCCGGCGTTGCGCGATCGCCAATGCTGTCGAGGGCGTTGTGGACCTCGAAGCTCGCGCCGGCACCGCATCGGCACAAGGTCCGGCGGTTGTGGGCGCCGCGATTGTGGCGGAATGCGACGAGGAGGCATTGCTGCAGGAGGAAAAACGGCTGGATCGTTTCCCTGACCGCAATACGAGGTGATGCTGAGGTTAAGCAGTGCAGCTGAGATCGACGAGAATGCACTCCTCAACTTTCCAGACCTGCTTGCCTTCAACTGCTTCGCATGCACGCTGTCGATTTGAGCGATGATGCACGGTGGTCTCTGCTTCGAAGCCCGAGTTTGCCGATCCCTGCTTGCGCAGGCAATCAAAGCGGGCGGTTCGCTGTCTCCCTGGTGGGAGAAGGAGCCCTCGGTTGGTTGCTGGCACCGGCTTCAGCCGTGGGGAGCACCTCTGATCGCTCCACTAGGCGCGCCCACTCTGAGCAGATAAAAGCTCTCGATCAAAGGGGACTGGGCCATGATCGTCGATTTCCAGCACCATTTCACGCCGCGCGAGCTGATCAAGGCCGATCCGGGCGACCGGCTCATCCTCCACTACGACGAGAACGGGGCGCCGAGCTACACCGTGCACTCGCTTCTCTACGATCTCGACGAGCACGTGCGGATGATGGACGAGGCCGGGATTGACATCGCCTGGCTGACGAGCGCCGCCGGCATGGCGGCCGATCTTGAACGTTCGCGGATCTGCAACCAGCGCGCCAAACAAGCCGAATGCGACTATCCGGGCCGCTTCATCGGCGCCGCCCATGCGCATCCGCTTGGCGGGCCGCAGGCGCTCAAAGAGCTCAACCGCTGCAAGCATGAACTCGGGTTTCGTGGTGTCGTCATTACCTCAGAGGCCGACGGCAAGTTCCTCGATGCGCCCGACTACTGGCCGTTCTGGGCCGAATGCGAAAGGCTCGGCATGTTCGTGTTCGTGCACCCGGCCCTCAAGCTCAATTTTTCTCAAGCCTTCGACGGCTACGACACGGCCCGTTCGGTCGGGCGCGAGTTCTCCCTGATCATGGCGACGATCCGGCTGATCAATTCCGGGGTGTTCGACCGCCACCCCGGCCTCATCGTGCACATGGCGCACCTTGCCGGCGGCATCGCCTCGATGCTCGGACGCGTGCGCAGCTACCAGGACAAGACCTTCTGGGGCACCGCTGGCAACCCGCGCCACGGCGTCACCCCGAGGCATGATTTCGACCACTACTTGCGGCACAACATGGTGTTCGACACGGCCGGGTTCTGCGGCGCCGTCTCCTCGGTGAAGGCTGCGCTCGTTGAACTTCCTGCGACACGCATCGTGTTCGCCACGGATTATCCGCAGGAGATCCGTGCCCGCGAGGCAGTGCGCGATTTCGTGCGCGACGTGCGGGCACTCGGAGCGGACGGGGAGAGGATACTCTCGGGCAATGTGGGGCTGCTGTTGAAATACGCCATTCCCTGATCGGGAATATCTAATTACCACCCAAGCCTCTTGAGCAGGCGTCTGGAGCTATGCGGCGCTCATGGGCTCTCGTGCTTTTGCGCCCCTTCGGCCGATCGGGAAACTCAAAACCTGTCGCCGCCCACCGTTTCTGGAGCTTGTGGGGGCGCCACGGCAGCCTTTGCATTCCAACTCGGACATCGACGCCAGAGTGGAGCATTTGCGGGCGTGCCGAGCGCCCAGCGGCGCTGAGGCGGCGCGACGCGCTTGCAGCCGGGACGCCCGTATTGCAAAGGCGCGAGTACCTGGATGCACCTCTTGTGGAGTGGGCTCGCCCGGTTAGCGTGTACGTCAGGTCGAGCGTATCGCGGTTCGCCATATCGACGTCGGTCTTGACGTAAGGCGCGCCGTTTGGCGTCGATTGCGAGCACACAAGGCTGCCCGGCTTCACCACGCCGTCGCGCTTCCAGGCGCGTACGTCGATCTGAGTTGCCCTGGCCTTCACAGGCGGCCTCTTTGAGGCTACCCATTGGGGGCAAATCCTTCGGATGCTATGT
>JASHRR010000074.1 GCA_030037185.1 Xanthobacteraceae bacterium
CAAAGGAGCATGATGGTGTTACCATCCATTAGCGCTGACTGGCGTAGGTAACCCTCATAGGTGCCTTGACACCGTTCCTCCCACTACGGTCTGTAATCATGACCTCGGTCGGGTTTGTTAATGCCATACAGCAAAACGCGTCGCCATTCTTTTGTATATTTACTGAAGGGAACGCCTAGGATTAGCTTGCTGCCACGCATCCATTACGCCGTAGATCTCGCGAACTGATGGGCTCTCAAAATAAAGCAAGTTGAGTTTGTTATCGTCCGACATTTCAACCTCCTCCCGAGGGTGGAGCACACGGGCCGCGCTAGCAACGCCGCAAGCCCGCTACTCGATCACCGCGTGCTCACCGCCAGCTGCTTGCAACACAAGCATGGGCTACGTAAGATGTTGGTGGTCATGCTGGCAGCATGCTGTCGCATCAGAGTCTGGAGAGTTGCCCGAAAGCGCAAAAATAAGTCATGTCGAGAATAGGGTCACTGGCATCAGTTGCCACTGCGCTGGCGATCGCGGTAGGTGGAGGGCTCATCTATCAATTTCGCGGGTCCTCGCAGGAAAAAGTCATCGCCGCCCCGGTTGAGCGGGGGCGGACTACAGCCGTTGTCACAGCAAGGGGCACGGTCAATCCGGTTGCCGTGGTCGTCGTCGGCAGCCATATCTCCGGAATCATTGAGCAGGTCAATTGCGATTACAACACCGTTGTAAGTCGCGGTCAGCTATGCGCGAAGATCGACCCGCGGCAGTTTCAGGCTGCCGTTGATGAGGCAAAAGCAAAGTTGGCGGTCTCGCGGGCTCAGCTCGAAAAGGACCAAGCGGTCTTGGCTTATGCCAAAGTGAATTATGAGCGAAATGCTCAACTGGTGGTAACTAACGCAACATCGCGAGACATTGTAGACCTCGCAAAGAGCAGGTATGAGGAGGCTCGGGCGCAGATCGATCTCGATGAGGGAACGATCCAGCTCCAGCAAGCCCAACTCGCCGCTGCAGAGGTTAATCTTGGCTACACGAATATTGTTTCACCGGTAGATGGGGTCGTGATTGCACGAAACGTGGCTACGGGGGAAACCGTCGCTGCCAGTTACCAGACGCCAAAACTGTTCACCATCGCCAACGATTTGCGCGAGATGCGCGTATACGCGAATGTGGCGGAGGCTGATATCGGGCGCTTGAAGGTAGGACAGACCGCGAGCTTTACCGTCGATGCCTATCCAGAGCGGACCTTCGCAAGCACCGTCCTAGAGATTCGCCGGGCTGCTGAAGTGGTTCAGGACCTCGTCACTTACCCGGTCGTCATTTCCGCCGCAAATGGGGACCAGGCGCTTTTTCCCGGGATGACGGCGAACGTTCGAATCACTCTCGAGTGACAGCGACCGAATCGATCAAGGCCGCCCATGAACTAAGCCTTTACGGCGCCCCGCCAGTCCATTTGCGCCCACCTTAGTCTCAGGCGAAGTAATTTGGACTATCGACCGGCGGCACGGCCGGCTGCTGCGCCCGCGCCGCGAGCGGCCATGCTGCCGCGCCGCCGAGCGAGGCGATGAAATCCCGTCGTCGCATCCGTGATCCTCCGCGCTCGTCAGCGGCGGGCCTATCGCGATCCGGCTCGCAATGAAACCTGCCGAACAGGTTGGCGGGACAAGGCGGCTACTTCCGTAATCGGCCCGACCCTGCCGACTTCGTTCGGTGCAATATGTCGTCAGCTGCTCGGGTACACCGGTACACCGGTCGTGCAGTCCGTGAAAGCGGGCATTTTCGGGAGCGGCACGCCCGACTCTGCTCAGTATTCTGCTCCCGATACCAAGATAAGGGCGGACGTGCTAGTGAAGTCGTATGGGTATAGGGATGGATGTGGGTCGTGCGCAGTGACTTGGGCGTAGCGGCCAGATTTGTCCGCCGCGCCTTTTTCTTTGGAAATTAGCCGAACATCTTGTTCAGCTCGCCGCCGGAATAGCCGCTTGTAAGCTCGGTGAACGTCCCCTTCTCAGCCATCTCTTTGGCCGCCCTCATGAAACCGCCCCACGCTGATCGGGCCAGCGACCCGCCGACGCTGATCCGGCGCACGCCGAGATCGGCCGCTTCCTTCAGGGAGAGACCGGATGCCCCGATCAGGAGATTCACGGCTTTTGGATGCACGGCGTTAACGACGGCCCTGATTTCTTCCTTTGTCTTGATGCCCGGCGCGTAGAGACAGTCCGCGCCCACATCCGAATAGGCCTTCAGCCGATCAATCACCAGATTGAGATCCGTTTGCCCCCACAGAAACGCTTCGCAGCGGCCGGTGAGCAGGACGCCGGTATTGCCAGCGTCGACCGCCTGACGCGCCGCCTTGATCCGCGCAATCGCGAGGTTCCGATCAAACAGCGGTTTGGTCTTGTCGCCGGTTGAGTCCTCGATCGACAGACCAGCAAGGCCGGTTTTCACCGCGCGTGCGACATTCTTTGCGACACTTTCCGGCTCGACGGCAAACCCGCCCTCAAAATCGGCGTTCACGGGAATGTCGACAGCTGAGCTGATCGCTGTGAGATGATTGCAGACGTCATCGACCGTGACACGGTTGTCGGCCTTGCCGACAGTCCAGGCGAAACCGGCGCTGGTAGACGCAATCGCCTTGAAGCCGAGATGTTGCAACGCCTTGGCGGTGCCGATGTCGAATGGATTCGGAATCACAAAGCAGCCGCCTTCGTGCAGCTTGCGAAAATTGGCGCGCTTGTCAGCAGTTGGCAGCGGCATCGCTCTCTCCCGTGATGTCGTTGTGCGGCAGAAAATAGCGATGCGGTACCTAAGAAACAACCTTGCGCAAAAAGGTCCGCTCCTTCGCGAGGATGAACTTGTGCTCGTCAAAACCTGGAGCGCAGGTTACCCGGTCGGCGAGTCTGTTGATGGCCCCTAGGAGACGCTGCGGCGCCTTCGACACCGAACCAGTCGAGGATGGTGGGGGTGTCGGCCCTGAGCTCGTCGGGCGCAAGCTCATGCTCGGCGTCGCGCAGCAGCATGGCGAGCCCCATGTGGCCGGTCTCGTGAACGAAGGTCGAGGCGTCGGCGAGCCGCGTGTAGCGCAGGATCGGCCGGATGCCCTCGACGCCGAGGAAGGATTGGCCGCGTGGAGAGGATGCGTTGCCTGGTCTGCGACAAGCAATTCATGGCGCGCAGCGATGCGTTGACCTGTTCGAACAAATGCCGGCAACGGGCGTATCGTCGGCGGAGCGCGACCCGCGTTACACGTACCGCTCAAAAGACAACTTTTGCCGCAATGGCATGAGGAGAAGTCCGATCCTTGTTTAAGGTCAGCCGCGCCGCGCCCGGCGGATGCGACGTGACCTCGAAATAACATCTCGCTTCCCAGAACTTCAGGTGAAACCTCTCGCCGCCCGACGTATGGTCCTGACCATGATCCAGTAGGGCAACAGGTGCCGTCCGAGGGTTGGTAGGAATTGAAGGTGGCGTAGTCTCCGGGGTGATCAACCTCGATTCGCCCGGCTGGAGGGCCGGGCTGGAGACCACGCCATGACGGACGATACTACGAAGCGTGAGCTTTTGCAGTCATCAAGCGATGTTTCCCCGCATCTTTTGGACGATTGGTTTGATCCGATCGAGGAGCAGCT
>JASHRR010000619.1 GCA_030037185.1 Xanthobacteraceae bacterium
GTTACGTTTCCGATTTTTCGCCACGACCGTTCCCAAGCTCCTGCACAACACGCGTAATATGAGGTATGGCTTCGCTAGCGCCGGGGCAACGTGTTGGCGACCGCCGAGCTACCGGACCGGGTTCGACCCGAAAGTGCTGCGATCCTCTGGCGATCGCATTGACGGCTGCTGTGTCGGCACGGCGATCAACTACCGCCTGAAACCACTCTTCGTCCGCAGTGCGTTCGATAGCTGCCGTGCCGACGCCATCGAGGGGGACAGCGCCTATGGGCCAAGTGCAGACACAAATCTATATGTCGGTAGATTTGGGCTAAATCGAAGAGGGGAAAGCAGCAATGAACCGAAGGGCTTTTTTGGATGCTTCTGCTTCGGGTCATTCACGCCGGGTCGAGCACATACGGCGCACTGCCGCTATACACTGAGCCGAGTGCCTCGGTGGCTCGGTCCTCATGCGCCTTGGCCCGCGATAGGCTCCCGTCAATTAGTGCGGGGGAATCAAGCATGCGACGGCGGGAGTTCATCTCGGGGCTTGCTGCGGCGGCGTCGCCACTCGCAGGGTGGGCGCAGCAGCAGGCGTGCCGGTTGTCGGCTTTCTCAGCCCGGTATCCGCCCTGATGGCCTAGTAGGCGCGCATCCTGGCCTTCTTCGCGGGTCGGCAGACAGTCGCAATGACCCATTTCGAGCCACCAAAGTTACGCGCCGAAGTACGCGGGGCAGCGCCGCAGGCAGTTGGTGCCGCGCGGCGGGTGATGTCGGCATGAATGGCACGCCGGCAGAGACCGGCCTAAGCCTTCGGCGGCAGAACCGCCATCGCTTCCACTTCGATGAGATACGAAGGATTGGCGAGCCGTGTTATCTGGAGCAGGGTCGAGGCGGGCAGCGTCGCCTTGTTTGCGAAAAAGGAGGCGCGCACCTCACGGTAGGCGTCGGCGTTCTGCTCGATGTCTGTGAGATAGGTCGTGATCTTGACGACATGCTCGAAGTCGCCGCCGACCGAGTTGAGTGCGGTCTTGATATTTTCAAAGACCTGCATCGCCTGGGCGCGAAAACCCTGCGCCGCCTTGCCGCTGGCATCGACGCCAGTCTGGCCGGCGACAAAGACGAGACGGTGCGGACCGTTGACCTCGACTACCTGGCTGTAAGCTGTCGGCTGCGTCATACCGGACGGGTTGGAATGTCGTACGTTCGTCCCCGCCTGCGCCTGTGCCGAACCTGTTGCCAAACCAGTTGCGGCAGCACTGGCGGCAGCTACCGCCGTCACAGCAGTGACAAAGTCACGGCGCGATGCGGCGGGCTCGCGGGATGCAGCAGAATCATTTTGAGACACGACTTACTCCTTCATGGCATGAAGTCGCTCAATGTTGAGCGCGGCCGCAAGCCTAGCCCGAATATCTCACACTACCAACTGGCCGCCGGCCGCTTGATCGAAAAAGTGGGCAACGATCGCGACTTTGTTCCCGCCTGATAGGCGTGCGGCGTCCGGGATCACGTTTGGCGAGTCAGGCGTGGCGAGATGCATGCGCTGCGGCTAGAAGCCAACGCGCAGGATTAGGGTGGCGTTTTGGTCGGCGTGATCAGCGAAGCGATTTTCGGGACACGACGCGCCAAACGCGCTGTCGCAGCTTTTGGCATACAATATGCTTCCCTCCAGTTAGACGGACATGCATGTATCGGAGGTCGTAATGAACTTTCAGCGGCAGGAATTCCTTCTGTTCGTGACTCTAGCGGCAGCGGCGGCGACGCCGGTCTGGGGTCAAGCGGCGGTGCCCGCGGCTGGCGGTACGCGAAGCGGGGCATCTATCCCGGATTTGTCCGGCTTCTGGTTGCACCCTTCGCTCCCCGGCTTCGAGCCGTTGTCATCGGGTCCCACTTCGATCATCAACCGATCGCGGCTCGATGGCGCCGGCAACATCAACGAGCTCGTCGGCGATTACACCAATCCGATTTTGAAACCCTACGCCGCGGAAGTCGTGAAAAAGCATGGGGAAATCATGTTATCCGGCAGGGGGTATCCGGACCCGCGCAACCAGTGTACGCCCCAAGGGGTGCCCTATGTCTTTACAAGTGGCGGAATACAGCTGCTGCAGCAGCCGGACAAGATCACGATCCTCTATGACTACGATCATCAAGTCCGTCACATACGCATGAAGCAGTCTCATCCCAGTCAGGTGACGCCGTCCTGGTATGGGGATTCCGTCGGCCATTACGAAGGCGACACGCTGGTGGTCGACACTATCGGGTTCAAAGTCGGGCCGGTTTCCATGGTGGACAGGTTTGGCACGCCACACACAGAGGCTCTACACGTGGTCGAACGATATCGGCTGCTGGATTACGAAGCGGCTAAACAAAGCATGGAACGGGACGCAAAGGAGAATTTCCGGCCCCAGGGACAGACGATCGACCGTAGCCACAACGGCAAGTACTTGCAGCTCCATTTTACAGTCGAGGATGAGGGCGTCTTCACCACGCCCTGGTCCGCGACGATAACGTATGGCCGCCCGTTTGTCGGATGGGAAGAATTTGTTTGCGCTGAAAACACCCAATGGTTCCCGGGAACCGAAGCGGCAATCCCGACAGCGGATAAACCGGATTTCTGATCAAGACTTGAATGCTTTGGGCCTCTCGCCTCGTTCCCGACATCTCCGCCACCATGTCGAGTGCCCTGAGCCAGTCGTCGCGGTCGCGGAAACTGGTGTTCCTCACGACCAGCTCGCGCCGATACGCGTACGGGTCCTTGCCAGCGGCACACGCCAACTCATCGATGAAGCTTTCGAGATAAAACACATTCACGCCGCTGTCGGCGGAACCGGCGGAACCCCACTGGAACATGGCTGTTCCTGATATGCACATCGTAATGGCGGGCCGGAATATGGTAGGGCAATTCATGTAGGCCGCGCACCGCCTGTTCGGCGACCCGGTTCATGCCTGCATGGAGCCCGGCAATGCCACGGCGGTCCGTGGATGTCTGGACCGGAGACCAGGCGCCCGACGGAGTCCTGCTGCGGGCTGCGGATGAGGCCGGCGTCACTGCGGCGGTACCACGGCTGGCCCTCAATCAGCGCCCCGTGCGCACTCGTCGGCGGCAGGTGGAAGCCAACAATCATCGCGCCCCCAAGCGCGGCAGCGCTTGTCAGGAAGTCGCGGCGGTTCAGTTCGGCCTTGTCGGAGGAGAAACCATTATTTGCGGTCATTGTCGGTTCTCCCGCTACGCCTGAAGCTCGGCTGCCCTGTGGACAGCCTTGCGGATTCGCAGATAGGTTCCGGAGCGACAGATGTTGTCCATGTTTGCCTCGATTTCGGCGTCCGTCGGCTTGGGACTCTTCTTCAGCAGCGCCACAGCCGCCATGATCTGCCCCTCTCGAAGGCCGAGGTCTGCGGTGGGTCATAAGCGGGAGTGCCTACCACGTCGCCGGCCTGCCTCGCACACGGCCGGTGTACCACAATAACCGGACCCGGCTTGCTGCTGGTAGGAATGTTCGCCTGTGGGCCAAGAGCTGAGATCGACAGGTGTACCAACAGGCATCGAACGGCAGAAACGTTTGGTCAGATATTGTCGTGGCTACTTGAGACCGTCCGCCTGCGTAGTGCCCCTGAACTGGCCGTAGGGGCGCGCGCAGAAAACTGACTGCGGCCCATCACCAACCGCCTTGCGGAACAGGCTCTCGGCTCTTTGGCCGAGGTCCTTCACCTGCCCGGTGTCGAGTTCGTCGCGGTAGTGTTTGCGGAGCGTCTTCGGGCGCTGCTCACGGCCGTGGAGCCTGTACGAAAGTTGCGAAGACATAGTCGACCAGAGCTTTGATCTCGTCGGCGGTCAAGATCGCCGGAACGGTCATGCCGGCGGGTATCGACCCCAACGGCATGCCATAGCATTCAACCTTGGTGTAGGCGCCCTTCAGCCAAGCTGGCATAGGCGGCGTCCCCGGAATCCCGCAGCTCACGATCCCCACCATCGTCTCTTTGCCGAACGTGATGTTCCTGAGGCTGGGGCCAACAGGGTAGTCGCCGCCGTCGCCGCCCTGAGCCATGCTGCCGTGACAATTGGAGCACGAGGCCCGGGCCCAGGCTTCCTTGCCGGCAGCGAGGCCCGAATTGTCCTGGGCCAGGACGGGGACAGCCAGTCCGATACAGGCGGCAAGCGCCAGGATGCAGCCGCTCAGGTAGCCACGCACGCCAATCACTTCAGCACCTGTGCGATGGATAATTCCTGAGGTTTGACTGGGATGGTCCAGTGCGACGACTGCTGCTCTACAGCCATCAGGATTCGGAGTTCGACGGGCTTGGTCGCATCGAGATGATCTCGATAGGGCAGGCGCTGGAGCCCCGAAGCATGCAGCTCATAGTGGTCAGCCACCACCTTCATCCGTGCCAGGCCATTCCGGTCGGTGGTCGCCCGGTAGGGATGCATGATGAGATTGACGCCTTCGAGCGGTGCGCCGCTCTCGCGATCGACGACCTCAATGGTGATTTCATGGTCCGGCGCGGCGACCGTCCGGACGGGGATGCTCAGCGCACCCGGAGAATGCGCGATCCCTTCGCTCGGGCCCGCGAATTCCAGCGTCCAGTGATACGAGCCGATGTCCGGCGGCGCGACAGCGCGGGCCTCGGCGTATTGGAGCGCGCTGGACCGCGGCCAGATTGCGCCGGGAAGTCTGCCGGAGGCAACGATGGTACCGCGCTCGTCACGGACAGTGAAGGCACCGCCGTCGAGCTTGCAACCATTGGAGCACTTCATGCCGACATGGAATCTGAAGGCCTCGCCAGCCGTGATCGCCGACGGGAGGTCCCACGCATTGAGATGGACGTCGTGGGCTTTGACCGTGCAGCGGGCCCCAGCCTTGGCTCCTGCGTGGGCGACGCCGTCGTCGGCGGCGGGCATCAGCAC
>JASHRR010000620.1 GCA_030037185.1 Xanthobacteraceae bacterium
ACGGCAGGGCTGCCTTCAACGCCGCAAAGCTCTCGGCGTATTTCTCAAGATTGCGAGCCGCGTTTAGATCGCGGTCGCATTCAAAACCGCAGTCGTCGCACCTTAAGGTGCGTTCGTTCAAATCCAGCGTATCTTTAACCACGCCGCAGCAAGAGCAAATCTTGCTTAAAGGAAACCAGCGGTCAGCGACCACTTCGAACCGTAGAGTCTCGACTTGTAGTCAAGTTGCCGGCGAAACTCAAAAAATGCACCATCGATCAGGGATCGCGAAAGATGGCGGTTGCGCACCATGCCGCGCAGTCCCAGCCGCACGAGCAAAATATCTCCGCTGCTTGTTGTTGGGGTCTAGAGCGATGCGGTGGGCGATCAGCATGTAGCCTGCACCGCTTGGGTCACAGCCTCGATAAGCTTGGCGTTCTTACGCGATCGACTACCATCAAGGCGGCGCTAAATACAATGATAATCTCAAAGACGTCTTTCGCGAGGTTCACTTAACATGAGAATCGCGGTTGAATCCGGCGAAGAGACGGATGAAGTTCGATTGTTCATCGATCTTGTGTGGCCGCCCCCGGCGCCCGCACCACAAAGTCCAATCTCTCGCATCGTCTGGGACACGAACTATTCGCAGCGAGTGCTCACGCGGGCCGACAGCGGCAGAGTCCTCAGCCAGGTCGCGCTTATCTTCCGTGATGGCCATTGGAACGGCACTCCTCTGCGCCTTGGAGGAATCGCCGGAGTTGGAACCGATCCGAAATTTCGTGGTCAGGGACTGGCCACGCTAGGAATGAAACGCGCCACCGACATTCTAGTTGAGGCAGGTTTCGATATCGGTGCGCTGTTTTGCGCGCCCGAAATGGTGCCGTTCTACGAGCGACTTGGTTGGCGTAGGTATGGCGGCACAGTGTTTATCAAACAGCCTGGTAACAACCATATGCCGTGGAGTGGTTGTATGACGCTCGCAATAAAGAGCCACATCTCTGGGGGCGAGCTTGACGTAGCGGGCTCGCCGTGGTGACCACTCGGCGATGAATCTCCGTACCATCATGTTGAGCGGTTGTTGTGCGGTTTGTCACCAACCTTGGCATCACACCCAGCGGCGTTGTTGCACTCGTCCTCGCAAGGATTTTCAAAACAAGAATCTGATTGAGGTCGCCCACAGCTTCGAAGCAGGTCTGGGGCGGGTTCTCTCAAAGTTCGACGATACCCCCGGTCTCGAAACGGACGCCGCGAAGCTGATCGAGATGCGCGAATTATCCGATATCCTGCGCGGTTGCGTAATAGGACGTACGCGGAGCACACATTGGGCGCAAGTCGGACGGCCGACAATGCCAAGCTGACGAAAGATCGGTGGCGTTCAGACAAGGCGAGGGCTTTCGGCGCCGACATCGAGGGCGCATCTCGGTGCTACGAAGCGCGCATGACGCGTTGGGCGCCAAAGGCGTCGAGCGCTTTGACATTCTTTCTCGGCGCGGCGGCGGCTGAAAACTCATCGCTGTCAACCTGCCTGACAAAAGCGCTCCTTGCCGCCGCCGCTAACGTGCTGACACTGGCAATCGTACCTTTCGACGATCTGCCATTGGGCTCGTGGCGGTACCGGCCCGGACGGCGAAACGCGATCTTGCCGCACTCGGTGTCGCGGATTAGCGGCGTCAACAGCGCAGTAATCCGCGGACATGTTGGCGCCGAGAATGATCGCGTGAAGATGCTTGCGGGTAATGCCGGTCATGGCGCTGATCGCTGTGATCGGCACACGTTTGCCAGCCCTGTATTGCCGACGACCTCGCTAGCCTGAGGAACCGCCGAACCTCATCAGGCCGCAGCGCCGGCGCCAAGGGACCGTAGGCATTGGCCCCTCGTTTTTCAAGAAAATGGCCCCGCCAAGTAGCGGGGCCAAGTCGGAAAGGAAGTACGTTACTCACACAGACAACGTGCATGGAGGGAAAACGATCCCCCCTCCGTGCTGTGATTTTGCGCCGAAGAGTTGCGCTAACGCGCCAGAGAATGTGATCGGTGCACCCCCGCCTTCGAGGAAGATAGAATTAGAGTGTGCCATAAGTCGGTCCCTGGGACTTTGGACCCACAAAAAACCCTCCGCTTCGGCGATTGCCAAACACAAAGGTGAGGCGCGCTCGTATCGTACATCAAAAGAGCGCGGTGTAGAAATGAGAGTCCTGCGATGCGGAATTAGTTGATCATCTTGCTATTACGAATCTCCAATACCGCCCCGCGTAGGCGTTCCCGCCCTCCGTCGCAATCCGGATCGTGAAGAGTTTCTGCCAAATTTCATCCCACAGAGTTTCCTGAGGGTTCAGCTCCGGGGAATAAGGCGGGGGAAGATGCACAATGATAGTCGGAGGGGCCTCAAGTTCGTCGCTCCATGATTCCCGGCGCCATCCACGATTAGCAGGATGGGCTGCCCGGAGTATTTGACGTCTAAAGGAAAACCTGGAAGCGGTATCGGATGCGGGCATGAACAGATAGACGCAAGTTCCAGCCTTCGGGGTGACGGCGCCATACAAGTAGACGAACTCGCAAATGAGTTGGCAGGGGGTCTGCGGCCTCGTTTCGTTGGGAGGCCAGCAGGGTCGCGCCTGTTCATGCGGCCAAAGCGCGCTTCGTCGGCGAACATGATGCCCAAGCTGCAACCACGTCTGGCAGCAACCCGCCTGCCTCACAGCATTTGGAAAGGCGTTTTTTAAAAAGCGTTCGCCGCGATATGGCGCCCGGGGTAAAACGGACGCGCCATCAGTTTACGCCAGCCATGCCGGTTGCTGGTCGGATGCCCGATCGCCTGTTCACAGGCCGCCCTGAGATCGTGTGATGTTCAACATCTCGCCCGGCCCGGCGGCCTTGGCAATGCGCGCGACCAACGCTTTTTCCGTGGTCAGGGTGTCAGTCGTGGTCTCGTGCTGGCGGCCGCCAGTCCGCTTCGGCGAGAGCGCCTTGATCCCGCCACCGTCACAGGCCATTTCGCGATGCTCAACGAAACACCCATTGCCTCCGCGATCGCGGGTTGCGTCATTGCGCTCTCGCGCAGCAATACCATTTGAATGCGCTCACGCTGCGACGCGAGGAGTTTCCACCCCGGCGCTGTTTTTAAGTTTCCGGATTTGCTTTTAGTGCACTTGACGATCCGTCCTTCCGGATGAGCTTGCAAAGCGAACCATATTGCGATCGGCTCGGATTAGTAACTGCGGGCCGAAGCAGCGGGCGCACGATTAGCGCACACGGGCGAGTAATTACGGTCTTGAATGCTTGACTTCACAACAAGTCAAGCGTATAGGTCTCGCCCTGTCGCGGACAGAGGTCCGCAAGAGATGAGCCTGACGATGCAGCGCAAATATTGGATCAACGCACAATCGCTGAATGGCGCAACGCCATTTGTGTGCCCGGCTCACGAGGGTGGCTCGTTCTGAACGAACCCACGTCCGTTATTGGACCCCTCCCCAGCCGAAAGCTCCGGAGGGGTTTTTCATATCTGCCCTATCCAGAGCCGC
>JASHRR010000621.1 GCA_030037185.1 Xanthobacteraceae bacterium
TGTGGGAGCGTCGCGGAGCCTCGGCGCACACGCGGCGGCGGACCATGCGCGCAGCGGCACCACGTTGATCGAGTTTGGCTGCATCACGAAGAAACCAGGGAAGGAAACCCATCGCCGGCTGGTTCTCAGCGATCCACGCTCTTTTCTATAACTCCAACCTGCTCAATGGCTGAGGGACTGGGGGCGGCACCAATCGGGCCGACAGTGGCGACGCAGCAAGTCGGTCAGCTCTGTGCCACTCGTCCAATGCTCAAACCATTCAACGGCCCGTTCGAGTTCATCGAGGCCTCGCGGTGTCAACGCCAAGCCTGCGAGCTGGCGAAATTTCAGGCGAATCTCGGACTCGTCGTATGGGTTCAGGCAATCTCCTCTCGGGCTGTCGCAAGAACGAGTGACCTGTTTTCCGTCATTCAACGTGAGCGTGACGCGAGCGGGCTTCAAGGCCGGCACTGATGAGTTCATCGCCGGGTCTTCCTTAATGTACACGCGATGGCGTAGCGCCTTGATTGCCGGGTCGTCCAGTGCTGAGTCGTCGAGCGACTCGTAACCGGCGCTGCCTCTCACCGCCAGACACGCAGCCACATGCGGCAGCGAGTACTTCGAAGCGAAATAGTTCGGAGGCTCCGGGTTGCACATGACCGTTGCAAAGCGGAAGGTCGCGATGTCAATGCTTTTGATGTCTTGCGCTTTGGCGTTGAGTGCTGCGATAGCTTCCTCGAGCGCGTCGAGCGCGGCGTAGATCGGATTGCAGCAGGCTCGCAGGCGAAACCAGTTTCGCGTAATCTCCCAGCGGGTGCCGAGTTGATCGAGCAGGACGGCAGGCTTGAAGCCGTCGCCAACGAGGCTGCCTAGCGCTTCCTCGATCGCATTGTCCTGTGCGGTAAAGCCTGCCAGCGCAAGATCAGGCGCAAGTCCAAGCGCGAAACCGCTCATTCCCCCCGCTACGTTGAGCGCAGTCGCGCCGGCCACCGCGTTGTTATAGCTCGGCGTCAGGACGAGTGTGGCGGCGATGCGCATTGCACGGCTCGTATCGGCCACGTTCAGCGCCCGCAGTCGCGATCCTGCGGCAGCAGCACCCAGCAGCGCGGCCTGACCGTTCTGGTGTGCGAGCGGGCGGGTCGTCATTGCCGCACCGAGGCGTGCGCCAGCGTCATACCCGAGAATCAAGGCGGCGAGCATGTCGCGGCCGGTGCGTCGGCCCCACTCGGCGACGCTAAGTACGCCCGGAAGAATTTGCATCGCGCCCTGATAGGAAACAAACCGATGGCCTTCCCCTAATTCCAGGGAGCGCCCAGCGGTGCCGTTCAATAAGGCCGCAGTACGCGGGTCGCTCGTCGGCCAGCCAGGAGAAAATACCGTCGCACCGGTCCCTGCGGTGGCGCTCAGTCGCTCGCGCAGCCCCTGCACCTCGGGCCGACTCGCCCCTGCCAAAATGACACCGATGGTGTCGAGCACGACCAGCTTCGCATGCCGTTGCACCTCCTTTGGCACATCCTCGAGCCTCGTTTCAGCAACGAAATGAACAAGTTTTTCGATCTGCCACGCCATTAGCATTTTTTCTCGTGGTGATTAGGGTTATACGCGGAAACGATTCACACGGAAAAATCTTCTCCTCGCTCGGCTGAATTAACTAATCTTTTT
This sequence comes from Xanthobacteraceae bacterium, assembly GCA_030037185.1. Next base: position 1,642 of record JASHRR010000621.1, read on the forward strand.
CGACGGCCAAGACCTAATCAATCATGTTGGGATTCAACCTGTCGGTCAACCGATTCGCGGCCAACTCACGCGTGAGAACTTGTTCAAACGAGCAATAGGCGAAGGTTTAGGCAGCGAGGCATTACCCCCGCCATTCGGACACGCACCTCATTCGAGCGCCGAAGGAACCCCGATGATTCACGCGCTGCCCAGCGCCCGCTCGTCCTCGTCCGACTCCCACCCCAGCCGCCGCCCCTAAGTCGGCGCCGAGGCCGCTAACCTCGCTACGATAGGTCTCCCGGTTTCACGGATCACCTTTTCGGCGTGCTGTGCGCAATACCCGGCGGATCGAATAAGTGGACTCGTCGATTGCTTCTCCGTCGCGCAGCCTACCCCGATAGCCTGGCGGGTCGGCATCCGCATTGACCGCGCGATTCAGCCTGCCGGTCTGCACCGCGTTGCGGATCAGCAACCGAGCATATCCAGGCCTTTTCCGGGCCGCGATTTCCCTTCGAGGCCTGCTCGGGTTTCACTCACGTTACGGCCCCGCCCGGTTGCTCAACCGCTCAAGGCGGGTCTTTGTCACGAGGCTTCGAGTTGCCCAGCCAAACCGCTCGTCAGCTACCAGACCTTCATCCTCCACTGGTTATCCGTTGCCATTTCGGGCAAATCTGGGCGGGTACCCAGCCGCGAATGCCAACGTTCCTCGGAGAGGCAGTATTGACCCGGAGCAAGCCATTTGTTCCGCCTGCGACAAAAGATTTTGTCCAAGGCATAGGCCTGTTCACGCAAGCACTTATGTTGAGAACGTCGCCGGACAGGTTCGACCATTCGTCCGGGAGCGCCTGCCGGCCCACGGTTTTCACCGTCTGGAGCCCACGTGACGCTGTTTGTTGCCCACTGCAATCCAAAGAGACAACGCGCAAGCGAAGCTGCTGGCTTTGCGGCGTTGGCGATTGCCGTAGCGGCGTTTATCGGCTGGTGGGCAGGGGCGCCGCTGCTGGCAACCTGGGGCGCGGGCTTGCCTGCCATGAAACCAGTGGCTGCCGTGTGCCTCGGGGCCCTCGGCCTTGCGCTTATCTATCCCGGCAAGACTTCGCGCTTCCCCGTTGCGGTCGGCCTGGCGGCGGCCGTTCTCGCCGCGCTTGATCTGCTCGGCATCGATTCCGGCATCAACCGCTGGCTGGTGCCGCGGGCTGCGGTGCACGGCACAAACGCAATGGCGGTGGCGCTCGGGCTTGCGGGCGCCGCGCTCGCGCTCAGTCGCCTTGAAGGATATCACTTCGCCGCGACCGCACTCGGCGGCCTTACCGGCGTGGGGGCCGTGTACGCCTTGCTCAACATCTACTTGACTGGCCTTGATCCGCTCGCCGGTTTAATTGAGCCGCCCGCCTTGCCGACCATCATCGGGCAGCTTTGCGTCGCCGCGGGGGTGATAGTGCAGATCGGAACGATGCCCGCGCTGCGCAAGCCTCGGCCGTTGTGGCATCTGCACATTGTGCTCGGATGCGCGATCATCACGCCGCTTCTGCTATTCGGCGCATATGCAGGACTTAGCATCGCCGCCGCGCAGGTCCGCCAGGTTCGGGAAAACCTGACGATTGAAGCAGGCACTTTGTCGGCCAACGTTGACCGCGAGATCATAGGCGAGATCGAGAGGTTGCAGGCGTTGGCCGCCTCGCTGTCGTTGCGCCAAGGCGACTTCGCTGAGTTCCAGCGCCAGGCCGAGGCTTCGCTTGGCTTTCCTCAAAGCGGCAACATCGTGCTCATCGACTCGAACATGCGGCAACTCGTCAATACCCGGGTGCCCTTCGGCCACCCCCTGCCAAGCGCGGTCATTCCGAAACCTATAGCGAGGTCGCTCGCAACAGGTAAACCGCAAGTAACCGACCTGTTCATGGTGCCCATCGTCGACCAGCTTTTGGTCGGCATCATAGTGCCCGTACGGAGCGACGGCGAGAGCCGCTACATCGTCGGCAGGACACCGGATCAGCACGCCCTCGCACGCCTCATCGCAACAAACGAACTGCCGACGGGTTGGCACTCGGTGGTCTCCGATGGCGCCCACCGCGTTATCTCGCGATCCGAACCTGACGGTTCGTTCATAGGCGAGGAGCTGCCGCCGCCGCAGTGGCGCCACACCGGAGCGGTCGGCGTATTCGAGTTTATCGACTCCGATGGGCGAACGTCACTGGAGGCACGCACACGGTCGGAATTGACCGGTTGGGAAACCGCCGTGTGGGCCCCCAAGGCTCTGCTCGAGACTCCGGTTCGGGCGTTATGGGTGGCCCTCAGCCTGCTGGCGTTGCTGGCGATCGCGGTGGTAGTTGCCTTGGCCCTATGGCTGGGCCGGATCATCTCGAGCTCGGTCGGCCACGTGGCGCGCGCAATCGTTCTGGGAGAGGGCGCTCAGATGCGGTTGGACGAAACTCCGGTCGCCGAGGTGAACACGCTGATGGCGGAGCTTAGGGCGGCCGCTGTGCGACGACACGCGGCGGAGCAAGACCTCCAGGCGAGCAAAGATCAGCTTCAGGTGAGCAAAGATCGCCTACAGCTTGCTTTCGACGCAACCAAACTCGGGTGGTGGCAGTACGATCCACTCCGTGGCATGGGCACTGGGGATGCGCGCTTTAAGGAAATTTTTGACGTGATCGATAATGAGATATCGATCGAGGACCTCCTCAAACGCGTGCATCCCGACGACACAGAACGGTTTTGGGCGAACCGCCAGGCCACGAATCCTGTCGATCCGACGCCGTACGTCCATCATGAGTTCCGGGTTCGGCGGCAAGACGGCACCATCCGGTGGGTGGAGGCTAATGCGCTCGCATATTTTGAGGGTGCTGGGTCTGAGCGCCGGGCTGTGAGCTTCGGTGGCACCGTTCAGGACGTCACCGAACGCAAGGAGCGCGAGGAAAAGGAGCACCTCCTCATGCGCGAGGTTAATCATCGTGCCAAGAACATGCTCAGCGTGGTCCACTCGATCGCTCATCAGACCGCCGCCAGAAACCCTGAAGATTTCGTCGAGCGCTTCTCGGAGCGCATCCAGGCCCTTTCAGCCAATCAGGATCTCCTCGTCCGCAACGAATGGAAGGGGGTCGATATCGCGGACCTCATACGCGCCCAGCTCGCGCCTTTCGCCGATCTTATCGGTTCTCGTATCGCTCTCCACGGCGCCAAGCTGTGCCTGAAGGCGGCCTCCGCGCAAGCCGTCGGGCTCGCCCTCCACGAACTCGCCACCAACGCCGGGAAATACGGGGCCCTCTCGACAGATACCGGTCACGTGAACATCTCCTGGAGGACCGACGGCGACACCTTCACGATGAGGTGGACCGAGCGCAACGGCCCGCCCGTATCTTCGCCGAAGCGACGCGGGTTCGGCACGATAGTTATGGAAGCGATGACGGAGCGCAGCGTGGATGGCACGGTCGGCCTTGAGTACGCGCCTCCAGGCGTCACCTGGCGTTTGACCTGCCCGGCAGCGAATGCGCTGGAGCACATGCCGGCCGTCCTGGTGGCGCGTCACGGTCGGATCTGACCCGTTTGGAACGTCGCGCGGAGCTCCAGCGAGACGGCACGGTTGTTGCGGCTTACGAGGCATGGCCGCCAGTATTGGACCCAATCAACGCGCAACGGCGGCGCGCATGGACACCACCGCCTTTTTTTTGGATGGACGGGGTGAGTGCCGGGACCGCGCCGTCGCGTGGTCCATGGCGCCGAGCGCGGACCCGATGGCGTTCGGGGCCGTTTCTCTCCATCGGCTTCGACGGCCGGTGCAACGTCATTGTCGCGCTGGCGACGCTCTGAGGCGGTGCGCCCCGAAGGACTGGAGCCGGCGGTGACAGCGGGCGGGTGCTGCGTTAGGTAAAAATGACTGTTATTGTGAGAACCTCGATCCTGCCTGCTCTCTGACCTGGCGTACCTTTGCTAGCTAGTCGAAGAGCTTGGCGAAACTTACCTCGCCTTGGGGTGAGAACCTGACGAGGCGCGTATTCTCGACACGACGGGCCCACTTGAGTTCGAAGAAGCGGTCGAGCAACTGGGCGCCGAGCGCTCCGGCAAGATGAGACCGGCGCTCGCTCCAATCGAGACACGCCCGGCAAACCGGACGTTTGGCCGACTTCAGGGCGGCAATGTCGATCCCAAACTCCCCGAAGCGACATTCACCTCTGCTGGTCATTGCGACGTCGCCGTCGTCGATCACGATCAACTTGAGCCGTGTCAGCCGCGAGAACAGCTGCACACCACGCTCGCCGGCAAGATGATCGTAACAGGCGCGTGCTTTGCGCAACTGCGGGTCTTTCGGACCTGGACGAAACGGGTCGTTTTCCGGACAGCTTCGCAAGGTCCATCAAGACCTCGATTGCGGTCGTGACGTCGGGGCCGGCCAGCCGGTAGTAACGGTGCCGCCCCTGCCTCTCGGCAGCAACCAACCCTCCCTCGAGTAGCTGCCCGAAGTGCCCACTCGCGGTTGCCGCGGCGATGCCGGCCACCTGCGCAAGCTCGCTCGCGGTCAATGCATGCCCGCTCATGAGGGATGTCAGGATGTTTGCACGTGCAGGGTCGCCCATAAGCCCGCCGATGCTCGCGATGTTGGGTCCGGTAGCCATGTAGTCACTCCAGCACGTGAACCCGGCGGAAGCTTTCGTCTCCAAAGCATTTCGCATCGTCGATCAGCTACGCATGCTTGGGGAGGCCAACGACCGTTCGAATCGTCACCGTCGCACTATCTTTTCGGAGGATCAATCGCCATGGCACAGGCGCAGCTCCGTCACGTCACACTGCCAGGCACGTCTGCGAACGCCTGCCCGGCATTTTTGTGCTATTGTTTCACGTATCGGCCGACGCGCGCCGCACGCCAAGCGCCTTCAGGCGAGGGAGGGAAAATGTCCACGAAACGCACGATCCTGCTCGCGGCAGGTTCACTGCTGAGCGCTTTCCTGTCGAATGCCGACCCCGGCAATCGCGCGCTCGCCCAGGAACCGGCGGCGCGACAGCAGACGCTGAGCGAGGTTTATCGCAACAGCGGCGATATCGAGCTGCAAAACAAGGTCGCACCCTTCAAGGTGTTCGACAATCTCTACCATGTCGGCCCAGGCTACGTGGACGCGTGGCTTATCCCGACATCGGCGGGGATCATCATGATCGATACGGCCGAGGAGCCGTTCGTCGATCATGTAATCGATAACATCAGGACGCTCGGCTTCGACCTCAAGGACATCAAGTATATCCTCATCAGCCACGGCCACCTTGACCACTTCGGCGGCGCGGCGCGAATCCAGGAAGCGTCGGGTGCGCGTGTCGGCGCGACCGAGGAGGATTGGCAGATGATCGAGCAGGTCGGCCGCGCGCCCGGCCGCGGCGGCGGGCCTTCGCCGCGGGTGCCGAAGCGCGACATGGTGATCAAGGAGGGCGACACTCTGACGGTCGGCGCCACAACGCTGAAATTCCATCACCACCCCGGTCACACGCCGGGCGTGCTCTCGGCCGAGTTCACGGTCTATGACAACGGCACGCCGCACAAGGCGTTCTGGCAGGGCGGCGGCGGATCGCGCGGCGGACTTGCCGGCGCTCAGCAGGCCATGGAGACGGCAAAACGCCTCGGCGAGCTTCAAGGGATCGAGGTCTTCGTCATGATCCATAGCTGGCTGCCTTATCCCAACGGCGGCGTATTCGAGCGCGCTCAATTGCTGGCGAAGCGCAAGCCGGGCGACCCCAATCCCTTCGTCGATCCGGCATCATTTGCCGAATATGTCCAACGCAACCAGGCAAATGCCGCAAGAACCCTCGAAGAGGAAAAGAAGAAGGCGGGCGTTGCCCAGTAGTTACATCTGATGATCAAGCGGGCAACCAGACAGCAGTAGACAAGCCTCGGATAGGCG
>JASHRR010000622.1 GCA_030037185.1 Xanthobacteraceae bacterium
ACCGTCAGGCGCGGTCGCCGAACTCAATCGCTTCGCACTGTCCGGGTCCGGCGCATAACACGTCCGGCCATCGACCCCGCCGGGCGGCCGCGCACGGGCACGTCAGGCGGCAGTTGGCCAGTGCCTACCGAGCGACGTTCAAAGGCAAGCGTTGCCCGTCGATCGCGACCGCACCCTGTCGGGATCGACGGAAAGCCGAAGCTATGGGGCCGGGCCGCACCGTGCCTCACCCGGCACCGATCCCGTAGGGCTTCGCCCAACCAAGCCCGTCCTCGGTGCGCCGGCGCGGCCGGTACTCGCAGCCCACGAACCCGGCATAATCGCGCCGATCGAGCATGTCGAAGATCGCCGGATAGTTCACCTCGCCTTCGTCAGGCTCCGCCCGCGACGGCACCGCCGCGACCTGGACATGTCCGATGATCGCCTGATGGCGCGCAAACCGCGTTGTCAGGTCGCCGCCTTCGATTTGGGCATGATAGAAATCGAACTGCATGCGCACATTGGAGCGGCCGGCCTGTGCGATCAGGGCGGCAGCCTGCTCGGGCCGATAGAGAAGATAGCCGGGCCGGTCGCGGCGGTTGATGGGTTCGATCAGCACGGTCATGCCCTGTTCGCCAGCGAGGTCGGCGGCATGGGTGAGATTGGCGATGAAGACCTTCTCGGCCTCGGCCTGCTGTTGCGGCGGCACCTCGCCCGACATGCAGTGAATGGCAGCGGCGCCGATCGCGACCGCATAGTCGAGCGCCGCGCGAAACGAGGCGTCGAAATCGCGCTGGCGGCCCGGAACGCCGGCAAGTCCGGCTTCCCCGGCGGGACCAAGCGGCGTATTGACGCCTAGAATTTTCAATCGATGTCGCTCGATCTCGCGCCGTACGGCGTGTGCCGGCTGCTGGTAGGGAAACTGCAGTTCGACCGCTTTGAAGCCGTAACCGGCGGCAGCGGCGAACCTGTCGAGCAACGGACGGTCGGCGAACAGATATCCGAGATTGGCAGCAAGGCGGGGCATCGGCCTCTCTTGGCAGCGGTGGCGGGGCATAACCGATATTATGGATCGGCCGGGGCCGCCATGGCCTGCAGGCAGCGCCCGCTGGGCCTGTGGGATCGTGCCCCCAGGGGTCAACCGCAAGGTGCGAACGCCAGCCGAAAGCCCAAGATAAAGCGGTTCGGGGCCAGCGATCACCGCCATCGTACTCTGCCCACTAATGTCCCACTATGGAAGTGGGATGTTTTGTGGTTGACGGACCGCAAGCAGACTGGTGTCATTGGCCTTCGCCGAACTCCGGCGCCCATTGAGGAACTCAAGGCCCAAGGAACAGCCTGCCATGACCGCCCAGGAGCTTTTGGTGGAGATTTCCGACTTCTGCCGCCAGACCGGGCTCGCGGAATCGACATTCGGACGACGCGCCGTCAATGACGGCAAGCTCGCAAACCGCCTGCGCAATGGCGGCCGCATCACCACCGAGACGGTGGACCGCATCCATGCCTTCATGCAGGCAAATCGCGACGCAGCTGTCCTGCGGACCTATCATGGCGGCCCGCGGTTGCCGTCCATTGCTGTAGATGGGGCAAGATCCGCAGATGTGCTGACCGGCGGGTCTGCGTGGAGGCCCGCAGCGCCGGCCGCCCTCATCGCCTCAAGCCCTGCCCCGAAGCTGCTGCCGCAGCCGGGCGCGCAGGACCCGCAGCGCAATTTTCGCTTTTTCGATAACCGCCAGAAATATCTGCTGTTTGTGAACACCTGCAGCGAGAAGTGGGTTGTGGCCCACCGTGTTGGGCAGGAATTGGTCAATATCCATCCGCGGCCGCCGGCGGTCCGGCTGTTCGATGCTGGCATTGGCGACGGCACCGTATTGGCGCGCGTGATGCGGGCGATGCACGACCGCTTCCCGGCCATGCCGTTCTACGTGGTCGGCAAGGAAATCAGCCTGGAAGACACACGGTTGACCTTGCAGAAGGTGCCCGACCGCTTTGTCGAGCACCCGGCGACCGTGCTGGTGCTGACCAACCTTGCCTATGCGGATGCGCCGTGGCTGCACGTCAAGTCGGTCAGCGCCGCATCGAGCCTTGTGTGGCACGAGGTGGCACTCACCGGAACCACGGCCCACCGGTTCGAGGAGCAGATCACCGATCTCGAGCCGTTCCTGGCGGAAAACTGGAAAGCCGGCGTGAGTGCGAAGACCGGCAACCCGGTTTATGACCGCCCGGTGGTGCTGGTCATCTTCCGCGACGATCATCGTTTCCTGCTCGACCCGATTCTGCCGCGACCGGGCGGCACCCAGGCGAGCTACGATCTCGTCATCGCGTCCCAGCCCTATCGGGCGCGGGCGCCGATCGAGTTCAAGACCCGTCGCGTCATCGCGCCGCTCGCCCGTGCGCTCGGGTCGGGGGGCCGCCTGATCGCGATTCATTCGCACGGCAACGATCCAGGGCTTGAAATCGTGCAGCGGCTGTGGCCCGACGACAACCCGTTCATCCACGACCGCCACCAGATCATGAAGGCCGTCAAGCAGGAGCTCGGCCCAGGCGGGCGCGAGCTCAATTTCAATGTCAATTCCGACAATCGTGCGCTGTTTCGCTACGACATGCACACGCTGCCGTCCGAACTGTCGGATTCGATCGGCACCTCGACCCTGTTCGCTGCCTGGAACGCCGCGATCTACGTGGCCCAGGTCGAAGACCACCGGCTCGCCGCCGTCGTCAACGACAGCGGCTATCTCGACGCCACCCGCGAAGTGCTGCGCAAGAACGGCGGCCTGTGGTTCTTCGACGAATCCTACGTCATCTCGCGGCGCCGCAGCTAAAGGGCGGACGCATGACCACCCACGTTCTCCCCGCACAGGTGCTCGCCAAATCGGCGCAGTCCTCGCCGCAGCAGTTGATCGCGGCCTTCATGGCACGAGCCTCTTTCGAGGCGCCCCGCCCGATGCTCGGCGATATCGAGGCGCTGCGCACGGCCATTGCGCCGAACACCCCGATCTACATCAGCGCCGTTCCGAGGCGCGAGCTTGCGGCCCAGATCGACATCGCGGTGAGCCTGGCGGCCGCCGGCTTCGAGCCGGTGCCGCACATTGCGGCGCGCCGCTTTGCAAGCGGCGCCGAACTCGATCGCCATCTCGGCCGGCTCACCGCGGAGGCGGGCGTCAGCCGCGTTCTGGTGATCGGCGGCGATCTCGCCACCCCGGCGGGACCGTTCTTTGCCGCAATCGAGGTGATCGACAGCGGGCTGCTGCAGAGCCGCGGCATCGTCGAGGTCGGCATCGCGGGCTATCCGGACGGACACCCGCGGCTGGGCGCAACCGAACTCGACCGCGCGCTCGCCGCCAAGGTCGAGGCTGCGGCAGAGACCGGGCTCGCCGTCCACATCGTCACCCAGTTCGGCTTTTCGGCTCCGGCGATCCTCAGCTGGATCGCACGCCTGCGCGACCAGGGCATCGACCTGCCGGTGCGGATCGGTCTTGCCGGCCCGACCACGCTCTCCGGCCTATTGCGCTACGCCAGCATCTGCGGCGTGACGGCCTCGGCCCAGGGCCTCATGCGCC
>JASHRR010000623.1 GCA_030037185.1 Xanthobacteraceae bacterium
GTTGTAAAGCGTGCCGGCATCGATAGCGAGGCTCAGCGGCTCAGCCACAATCGCGCGGGTCTGCTCCAGGTCGGTGCGGGCGATCGGACTGCCGATCCGCTTCAAATCGGCCGCAATCTCGCGTCCGACGTCGCCGCGATAGAAATCCTCAAGGCCCGCCTGGGCGAGGTGATCGAGAGTGGCGGCGAGCGCGGGCTGGCGGCATAGCGTGCCGACCGCCGGCGGCTTGCCGTCGCTAAGAAAGGTCGCCGCGAAGCCCGGGCTGTCCTTGAGTTCGGCAAGCTGGCCGGCAATGAGCCGAGCGTGGCCCTGGGTCACCACATAGCCCTCACGCGCATAGCGGATCGCCGGATCGAGCAAGGTCGCGAGCGGCAGGCGGCCGTTGTGGGCCTTGGCGGCTTCGAGGGCGAGGATCCAGCCCGCGACTGCGCCCGGCGCAGTGAGTGCGGCGAGCGGCCCGCGCGCCGGGATTTCGTCGTGACCTTGGTCGCGATAGAAACCGATTCGGGCAACGGCGCCGGCGCGGCCGGACCCCATCAGAGCACGGACTCGGCCGCCCGGCTGCCGCAGCAGCCAGAATCCGTCGCCGCCGATATGGTTCATGTGCGGGTAGACGGCCACGATGGTGGCCGCCATGGCGATCATGGCCTCGAGCGCATTGCCGCCTTCGGCCAGGATCGCACGTCCAGCCTCGGCGGCGGCATGATGGGGAGCGGCAGCGACGCCGCTGCGATGTCCGGCCGTGTGGAGGTCCATGTATTGGCGGCCCGAAAGTCCAGCTGACAGCTGTAGCTGACATTTGGGGCGGCGAGCACACCTGCTTGTCGAGCCCACGCCCGAGAAGAGCGCTGTCAGGCGGCCGGCTGGAGGTCCCTTGAATGGCGCGTCCCGGGCCCCATGGGAAAACTTGCGCAAACTTGCGCTTCGCGACTGCACCGCTCGCGCCCACACGTCGGGAGCGGCCAGATGGGGTCTTGCCTCACTGATGTGACCCCGAGGCCGCTCTCGGCATGCCGTTCGTGTTTGGCCGCTATGCTGGCGCCCGAACGTGTGCGACAGCAGTTGTCGCGGCATTCTGACCCGGTGGAGTCATCTGCCACCTCCGTTTCAGACTGCAGTTACAGATGAAGGCAGGCTCGAGATATTTGTCAAGGGGACGTAGTGAAGCCGGCCCTGTTGCTTTTGGGCCCGCACTCGAATATTGGCGCCCGGGTGTATGCCGGCCGTTTTCAAAAGGTGGAGGTCCAAGTTGGGTACGCAGATTTCGCTGACCGCTTCCGACGGTTTTAATCTCGGCGGCTATCGCGCCGATCCGCCCGGCAGCCCGAAGGGCGGGCTCGTGGTCATCCAGGAGATTTTCGGCGTCAATCATCACATCCGCAACGTCTGCGATCGCTTTGCGGCCTTGGGTTATGCTTGCGTAGCGCCGGCGGTGTTCGACCGCATTTCGCCGAACTTCGAATGCGGTTATTCGCCAGCCGAGGTTGAGAATGCGCGCACCTTCATCCAGAAGATCGACTGGGGGGCCATGATGCGTGATACCGCGGCCGCGATCGACGCTGTCAGCGGCGCCGGAAGGGTCGGCATCGTGGGCTACTGCATGGGGGGCAGCGTTGCATTCCTCGCGGCGTGCAATCTCGACGGCTTGTCCTGCGCTATCGGCTATTACGGCGGCGCCATCGCGGCGAATGCCGATAAGAAGCCGAAGGTTGCCACGCTCCTCCATTTCGGCGACCAGGATCAGTCGATCCCGATGAGCGACGTCGAAATCGTCAAGCAGAAGCGTCCGGATGTGGAGATTCACGTCTACCACGCCGGCCACGGCTTCTCGTGCGACGAGCGCGGCAGCTACAACGAAGCGGCCCATAAAGCGGCGCTGGAGCGCACGCTCGCCTGGTTGGCCAAGTACGTCGGGTGATTTGCAGGCATTCCGTTGTTCTCGAAAGAGACCACCCGCTTGGGAAGCCCGGGGCTCGCCGCAAGCCGCGCACGTGCGCAGCGAGGCGCGACCGCGGCACGGATCGCCGCCCGTCCGTGCGGACCACGGTCATCGCGCGCCGTCATCTTCGACCATCGGGTCAGAACGTTGAGGCGGATTCGATGGCTGTTGCGCGGTCCTTGACGCGCACCCTGCCGGCACGGACCGCAACCGGCCCGTGCAGCACTCCTGCGCACACGCCGTTGCGGTGCTACCGGGTCGCGACCGGGCAGCTCACGCCCGTGCCGCCGAGACCGCAATAGCCGGATGGATTTTTTGCCAGGTACTGCTGATGATAGTCCTCGGCAAAGTAGAATTGCGGGGCGGTCACAATCTCGGTCGTGACGGCGCCGTAGCCTTGCGCGGCAAGCGCTTTCTCGTACATCGCCTTTGAGGCCTCGGCGGCCGCACGCTGGGCCGGCGAGTTGAAGTAGATGGCCGATCGGTATTGGGCGCCGATATCATTACCCTGGCGCATGCCCTGAGTGGGATCATGGCTCTCCCAGAAGGTCTTGAGTAATTTTTCGTAGGAAATCTTCGTGGGATCGAACACGACCAGCACCACCTCATTGTGACCCGTCTGGCCCGTACAAACCTCTTGATAGGTGGGATTTGGCGTGAACCCGCCCGCATAGCCGACCGCGGTGACGTGAATCCCGTCACCCAATTCCCAAAACTTGCGTTCCGCACCCCAAAAGCATCCCAAGCCGAAGATCGCGGTCTCCAAGCCCTCAGGATAGGGCCCCTTGAGCGGGCGGCCGTTGACAAAATGGCGCGACGCCGTCGCGATCGGCTCGTTGCGGCCCGGCAGCGCCGTCGCGGCGCTTGGCATCTCTAGCTTTTTCTTGAGTGTGAACATCCACATCTCCTCGTCTTCGGCGCTATATAAGCCTTGGCGTGCGGTCTCGCACGTTGCACCTGTTGCACACCGGGCCCCACCTTGCGCAGCCGCCGGGGGGCGACCACAAAGGTCGGCTGGCTAAACTCTTGTGTCGCCCCCCGGGACGCCCGCATCCCCTCGAGGTCGTCGAGCCAGCAGGCCCCGGGCAGGCTAACGGGCATAGCCGATCAGCGGCTTTTTCCGGCGGCCCAATACGATCAAGATCGCCCCGACCACCGCGAGAACCACCGTGGCGGGTGCATCGAGAATTGTCGTTATTACCGGATCCCACAGCCAAGGCGGGGCATTCTTCTCGATCAGCGGCTGCAGCTGTTGCAGGCTTGCCTGATGTACCAGCGACCAGATTTCAACCAGCTTGGAATACAAAAGCATATTCGCGGCAATCGATCTTGTGCCGTCGTAGACGAGGAAAATAAAGGCCGCAGCGAGGAACAGCAGGCCGAGCGTCCGGAACAGGAAGCGGATCATGGCAGGCGATCATCTCCGGTGCGAATGCTTCAGTGCCGCCCTCCGATTACTCCGCACTGGCGCCAGGTTCAACTCGTGCCGAATCAACAAGGTTTCGCCTTATCGCAGATCAAACTATGAGAAGACGACCATCGCGCCGCCGCCATGCTCACCATGAGCGGGCGACCGCCGCTCCCGCGAGGCGGACACCGCGGGTCGGCTATGGCCATCGCCGATTAATCCGCCTTGAGTAGAGGCGGGGGCTTCCGGTAAGTTCCGCCGCAGCCCATAAGACTGGGATTTTGGGGAGACATGATGGCTGGAAAATTCCACGGCCGCAACAACAGGCCGACTTTCACCGATCAGGAAGCTTTGCTCTTCCACAGTCAGGGGCGTTCCGGCAAGCTGGAAGTCGTCGCGACCAAGCCGATGGCGACACAGCGCGACCTGTCACTCGCCTATTCTCCCGGCGTCGCCGTGCCGGTGCTGGCGATCGCCCAAGATGAGGCTCTGGCATTCGACTATACGACCAAGGGCAATTTCGTCGCTGTCATCACTAACGGCACTGCCATCCTTGGGCTCGGCAATTTGGGTGCGAGTGCCGCAAAGCCGGTGATGGAAGGCAAAGCGGTGCTCTTCAAGCGCTTCGCGGACATTGACTCGATCGACCTCGAAGTATCGTCGCAGGACCCCGACGAGATCGTCAACTGCGTCAGGCTGCTCGGCAAGAGCTGGGGCGGGATCAACCTCGAAGACATTAAGGCGCCCGAATGCTTCATCATCGAGCAAAAGCTGCGAGAATTGCTCGACATTCCGGTGTTCCACGACGACCAGCACGGGACCGCCATCATTGCGTCCGCGGGTCTCATCAACGCCCTTTATCTCACCGGCCGCGATATCGCCGACACCAGGCTCGTCTGCAACGGGGCTGGGGCGGCCGGGATTGCTTCCCTCGAGCTGCTGCGCGCGATCGGTTTCAGGCCCGAGAATCTGGTTCTGTGCGACACCAAAGGAGTGATCTACGAGGGGCGCACCGAGGGCATGAACCAATGGAAATCGGCCTTCGCGACCAAAACCGAGGCACGCACGCTTGCCGAGGCGATTGAAGGCGCCGACGTTTTCTACGGCCTATCCGCCAAGGGCGCGGTCACCCGGGATATGGTCAAGTCGATGGCGGCAAAGCCGATCATATTCGCAATGGCCAATCCGGATCCGGAAATCACCGCCGAGGAGGTCGCAGAGGTCCGCAGCGACGCTATCATGGCAACCGGGCGGTCCGACTACCCGAACCAGGTCAACAATGTGCTTGGATTTCCCTATATCTTCCGTGGCGCGCTCGATGTACGCGCGACCACGATCAACATGGAGATGAAGATCGCCGCCGCCCAGGCGCTCGCCGATCTTGCCCGCGAAGATGTGCCCGACGAGGTGGTGGCCGCCTATGGGGCGCGGCCGAAATTTGGTCCTGACTACATCATTCCGGTGCCGTTCGATCCCCGCCTCATCTTCGCTGTGCCGCCGGCGGTGGCCAAGGCCGCGATGGATAGCGGCGCGGCTCGCAAGCCGATCGTTGATATGGATGTCTATCGCGAGCAGTTGCGCTCGCGACGCGATCCGGTGGCGGGATTGCTGTCAAACATCTTTACCCGATTGCGGCGGGAACCGAAGCGTGTCGTGTTTGCGGAGGGTGAGGAGGAACAGGTCATCCGCGCCGCCGCGAGCTTCGTGCATCAGGGACTTGGCAGCGCCATTTTGGTCGGGCGCACGGAGCGCGTGTGCGACACGGCCAAGAACACTGGCATTGAACTTGGCGAAGGCATCGAGGTCCAAAACGCCCGGCTGTCAAAACGCACCGCCAGATATGCGGCGTATCTCTACGAGCGCCTGCAGCGCAGGGGCTATCTGCAGCGCGATTGCCAACGCTTCATCAACCAGGACCGCATTCATTTCGCCACCACCATGGTGGCGCTCGGAGATGCAGACGCGGCAGTCGCCGGGGTGACCCGGAACTTCTCCAGCGTGTTGGAGGACGTGTTCCACTGCATCGACGCCAAACCCGGACACCGGGTGATGGGGGTCTCTCTGCTGCTGGCGCGAGGGCGCACGATCGTGGTTGCAGACACGGCCGTGACTGAAATGCCGACGGCGGAGGAGATTGCCGCGATAGCGATCGAGGCGGCGGGGGTGACGCGCAAGCTGGGCTACGTTCCGCGGCTGGCATTGCTCGCCTTCGCGACCTTCGGCAATCCGCCGGGCGACCGCGCGACGCGGGTGCAGGAGGCGGTGCGGATTCTCGATCGACAGCGCGTCGATTTCGAATATGACGGCGAAATGGGGGCAGATGTCGCCCTCAATCCGGACCTGATGGCAGCCTATCCATTCTGCCGCCTGTCGGGGCCGGCCAACGTGCTGATCATGCCGGCATTTCACTCGGCGGCAATCTCCACCAAAATGGTTCAGGAGCTCGGCGGCGCCACCGTGATCGGACCGCTGCTGGTCGGCCTCGACCGTTCGGTGCAGATCGTCGGGCTGTCGGCAAAGGACAGCGACCTCGTCAACATGGCAGCAGTGGCGGCCTATGGCATCAGCGGCTGATGGGGAGTAAATCGCGGAGACCGCTATGGAGAAATCCGAACTGGGCGGCGTGATTGCAGCGGTGGCGACCGCCTGCGACGGCACTGGCGAGCCAGATTGCGGACGTTCGGTTGCCCTTGCCCGTTTCCTTCTCGACCATGGCTGCGACGGGCTCAACGTGCTCGGCACGACCGGCGAGGCCACCTCGTTCGCCGTCGCCCAGCGCCAAGCCGTTATGAACGCCTATCGGGCTGCCGGTTTGCCGCTCGCGCGCATGGTGGTCGGCTGCGGAGCCCCCGCAATCGCTGATGCTGTGGCATTGACCCGGCATGCCGCCGGACTTGGATTTGGCGGCGCGCTGCTGTTGCCGCCGTTCTATTACAAAACCGTAACCGATGACGGCTTGGCATCCTATGTGGCGGCGATCGTCGCGGCGACGGCGGATTGTCCGCTTGCCCTCTATCTCTATCATTACCCGCAATTGTCCGGCGTGCCGTGGCCCACAAGGCTCATTCGCCGGCTGCTCGCAGCCCATGGCGATCGCATTTCGGGCTTGAAGGACTCCTCCGGTGACATGTCCTATGCGCGCGAGGCCGCCGCGATCGACCCGAATTTCAGGGTATTCCCTTCGACGGAGGCCGTTTTGCTGGAAGCCCGCGGCGGAGCGTTCGCGGGGTGCATCTCGGCGACCGCCAACGTCAACTCGGACCTGTGCGCGAAAGCCTATCATAGCGGCGATGCCGCGGCGCTGGAGGCGGCGGTGACGATCCGCAAGCTGTTCGAGGGCCGGGCCTTGGTGCCGGGCGTGAAGGCGCTGCTCGCCCACATTCATGATGATCTCGCCTGGGCCCAGATGATGCCGCCGCTTGCCGCGCTCTGCGCCACCGACCGCGCCGCCGTTGTCTCTGGCTACGATCAGGTGCGGGCAAGGCGGGTAGCATGAATTTCGCGAGGCCTGCCTCCCCTCCCGAACGGGCAAGCGCAGTGGCCGGGTACTTGCGCGTCCCGGGTGGGGCGGGCCGATCGCTATCGCGGTCGCGAGATTTGGCGTCTCGGCGTTGACGCCCCTTCGCTCCCCCGTTATAAGCGCTGCCACCCGGGCGGCGATTTAAGCCGCTGTTTTTTTCGCGCAGGCGACAACGCCGCGTATTTGCAATCACGGATGGAAATCCGGGGACGGATCGATGGCCAACACCAAATCGGCCAAGAAGGCCACGCGCAAGATCGCGCGGCGTACCGAAGTAAATAAAGCCCGCCGCTCACGAATGCGCAGTTCGCTGCGCAAGGTCGAAGATGCGATTGCGAGCGGTAATAAGTCCGCTGCGAAGGCGGCCCTGGTGGCGGCCGAACCCGCCCTCATGCGGGCGGCTCGTACCGGCGTCATTCACAAGAGAGCGGCCAGCCGCAAGGTGTCTCGATTAACTCACCGGATCGCCGGTCTCGGCGATTAACATCAGATTTTTCCAGGTCGGAATTCTTGTACGTTCTGGCAGAAGCCGGCCTGTGATTTCCGCAAAAGTTAATCACCTGCGGCGGCAAGCTGGATTGCTGTCGTCTGACCGTCCGGTTTTTCCGACCCCAATTCGTTGTACACGACATAGTGGTCACAATTGACCGAGAATGTTGCTGAAATAGCACAATAGCTTAATAAAAGTGTCACCAATGCGTTATGGGCGCACTTTAGGCTTGCCATGGTTTTGCAATTCGCGCCCGATTTTGCCTGACCTATCCGTAGGTTACCCAATTAAACCGGGCATGAAAACGCGCGTAGTGCCAAAGCTTTAAGTCCTATGCGAGAGGCTGGGGTTGGGAATTGCGTTCGGGCCGGATTGCCCGGGGAAAAACTCCCTGGCGCACAAATTTGCCATTTCTGGCATTCGTGTCACAGCGGGCCAAATTCAATTGGACGCGTCAATTCAACGGCTTACGCGTTGCAGCGGCGGTCTGTCGGCGGCCCGCGGGGTGAGCGATTCCGGCCGCCAGCGTGTGGCCGATTTGGCGTCGCGCGATGGACTAATTGCGAGCGGCGGCTTCACGGTCTATGTTTTGGGCGCTGCGCTGAGGGCAGCATTCAGTGACGCATGACGTTCGCGTTCGCAGTGATTAAATTTCAAGCGTGCTTCGTCTTGGGACGCGTAATTTAACCCCGAGAGTGTGAGCGGCTAAACCGCTAATCCGCGCAGGCTTGCTGGGCTTGCCGTGGTGGCGATTTGCGGGTTGGCACCGGAACATAATCAGAATGCAATGCATGTGCCGCTTAGCGCACGCCTTGCATGACCTGGGAACAGGGGGCATCATGAATACCATCCGACCTGTGGTTGCGTCCGTACGCCTGATCACGCCCTCAATCGAGTTTTGCGCTATGCGATGGCGAGCGGTGTCCTCGGACCCGCTTCCTTGTGCCTGACGGCGGCGTGAGGGCCCGAAGTTATCGGTCGTAGCTGATCGTTTCTCTCCGTTTTCGAAATCCGGCTGAGTTGCATCTCGCCTTAAACCGGCGGCGTCCCTTTGCGCCCTCGAAGGCGCGGAGCCGTCTGCGATTAACCAATCGTTGCGTCCGACCGGGCGCCCGAGAATTCCTACGGGAAATTGGAAATGTCCGAGATTTCTGATGAATGCTGGACACGCGTTAAAGGGCGTCTTCGCGCTGAGGTTGGGGAGGCTGTTTACAGCAGCTGGTTCGCCCGCATGGAGCTCGAAAGCGTTGAGGCCAATACCGCGCGTATTTCTGTGCCGACTTTATTCCTGAAGAGCTGGATTCAATCCCACTATGCGGAGCGACTGCTCACCTGTTGGCAGTGCGAACGCCCGGCGGTAACGCGGATCGACCTTTCGGTACGCTCTGCCGCAATCCGCAGCTCTCAGCCTTTCGCAGTCACGCCGCCGGCCACGGTCGCCCATTTGGAGAAACGCGAGACCAACCACTTTCGGCCGGAAATCAAATCCATTTCTCCGCCCAGCCCCATTGCGCAGGACGCCCGAGGCGGCTCGCCACTCGATTCCCGACTGACGTTTGAATCATTTGTGGTTGGGCGGTCCAATACGCTGGCTCACGCGGCATCCAAGCAGGTTGCGACGGCACGACGCGGCGATCCAGTGATGTTCAATCCGCTCTACATCCATTCCGGCGTGGGTCTGGGCAAAACACATCTGCTGCAGGCTGTGGCGCTCAAGACCAACAGCCTAGGCGAGCGTAAAGCGCTCTATCTCACGGCCGAACGCTTCATGTACGGCTTTGCCTCCGCGTTGCGCAGTCAGACCGCACTCGCCTTCAAGGACGCGCTGCGTGGCATCGATGTTCTGGTGGTCGACGACTTGCAATTCCTCCAAGGCAAGAACAGCCAGGCGGAATTCTCCCACACGCTCAATTCGCTTATCGACGGCGGCCGCCAGGTCGTGGTCGCGGCCGACCGGCCTCCAACCGAGCTAGAAAGCCTTGATGAGCGCATTCGCTCGCGGCTCGCCGGCGGCTTGGCGGTCGAAATCGGGCTGCTCGGCGAGGAACTGCGGCTTGAGATTTTGTCCGCCCGCGTTCAGGCCGCGCGCGCTCATCATCCGGGTTTCGATGTGCCGCCGCAGGTTCTGGGCTACATCGCCCGCACCGTCACACATAATGGACGCGATCTTGAAGGCGCGTTGAACCGTTTGCTGGCCCATAGCAAGCTGACCAGCCAGCCGATCACAATGGAACTTGCCGAACGCGAGTTGCGCGATCTGATCCGTCCGGTTGAGCTCAAGCGGGTGCGGATCGAGGAGATTCAGCGCATTGTCGCCCGTCACTACAACGTCAGCCGCAGCGACTTGCTGTCGTCACGGCGCACCGCCAATGTGGTGCGGCCGCGTCAAATCGCAATGTACCTGGCGAAGACCCTGACTCTGCGCTCGTTGCCCGAAATCGGTCGCCGTTTTGGCGGGCGAGATCATACGACGGTGCTACATGCGGTGCGCAAGATCGAATCCCTGATCGGTGTCGACAACATCCTCGCGGCCGAAATCGAGGTCTTGAAAGGCCAACTGCAGGAATGACAGCCGGCCTCGACCCCCCCTGCGGCCTTACCGGCATCAGCGAAGCCGCGATCCGCCGCGGCCTGCGGCGCAACCGGCTCAAGTTTAGCCCGCAGGGGCCGGCGAGATCGATGCTCCTGGCGGGACCCGGTGGCCGCACGACCCGTGCTTGCTGCCGGTCGCACGGGCGCCAGCCGTGCGGCCCGTTTTGTCCCCCCCGGACTTAAGGAAGTTCGGACTAATTGACTTGTCGACTCGAGATTGGCACGGCAGTTTCCGATATGATGTCCTGGCGGCAGGGCTGCACGCTTTGGCGCCCGGGCTCTATGTGCCATGTAAGCGGGGTTCCGCATGAAGGTTACGGTCGAACGCGCCGATTTGCTCAAGTCACTGTCCCATGTGCATCGCGTGGTCGAGCGTCGCAACACGATTCCTATTCTCGCCAATGTGCTGTTGCGTTCCAAAGTTACCGAGCTTTCCTTGAAGGCCACCGATCTCGACCTCGAAGTGGTGGAAACGCTGGCAGCGGAGGTCAATCCCGGCGGCGCCACCACGGTGCCGGCGCATATGTTCTACGAGATCGTCCGAAAGCTGCCGGAGGGCGCTCAGATCGTGCTGGAGTCGTCTGGCGACCGTGCCATGATGTCGATCCGTGCCGGGCGCTCGCGGTTCACCTTGCAGGCATTGCCGGAGAGCGATTTCCCGGACCTTGCGGCAGGTGAACTCACCCACAAATTCACCCTTGGCGCTGCCGAGCTTAAGCGTTTGATCGACAAAACCCAGTTTGCAATTTCCACCGAAGAGACGAGGTATTATCTCAACGGCATCTATTTTCATGCGGTAAGCGCGGGCAACCATTTGATGTTGCGTGCGGTTGCAACCGACGGGCATCGGCTTGCCCAAGTCGAGCTTGCGGCGCCACCCGGCGCCGAAGGCATGCCAAGCATCATCGTTCCGCGCAAGACCGTAGGTGAAGTGCAGCGGCTGATCGACAACAGCACAGGCGAAATTGTGATTGAATTATCGCAGTCGAAAATCCGTCTTACCCTCGACGGCGTCGTCCTGACCTCGAAACTGATCGACGGTACATTTCCCGACTATACCCGCGTGATTCCGGTCGGCAACGACAAGCTGCTTGAGGTCGACAAGAGGGATTTCGAGCAGGCGGTCGATCGGGTGTCGACGGTCTCGAGCGAGCGCGGCCGGGCCGTCAAGTTGGCGCTTTCGGCCGGGCGTCTCGTGCTCTCGGTCACCAACCCCGACTCCGGCAGCGCGACCGAGGAACTCGAGGTCGGCTATGATGCCGATCCTCTCGA
This sequence comes from Xanthobacteraceae bacterium, assembly GCA_030037185.1. The sequence goes on from JASHRR010000623.1 coordinate 11,222, forward strand.
TATCGGCTTCAACTCGCGCTATCTGCTTGATATTGCGGCGCAGCTCGAAGGTGATACGGCGGTCCTAAAGCTAGCCGACCCAGGCTCGCCTACGCTGCTTTCCGACAAGGAAGCCAAGGGTGCGCTTTATGTGCTGATGCCGATGCGGGTATGATAGGCCCTGGCTCTCACTTCTGCCAGTGAAGGCGATGACGGCGCACGGGCACTCCGGGCGGTGGCCTAGCACGTTGGCTGTGCGGCGTCGGCGCCGGAGCCGCCGCGAGTTGCCGCGATACTGACCAGAGATCTCCTGCGACTGTGTTGTGGAGCGGCTTGAAGAATCGGCTGCCCTCGCGCCTGAGCGGCAAGCTTGTCAAGAGAGGCGGTATCAAGAGCGGACGTCCCGACCTATTTGTTTTGCATCGCGCGAACGGCGGGATAACCGGCTTTTGTGGAGTTGAAATCGAAACCCGCCGTTGCGCGCAAAGCGCCGGAAGCAGCCGCACCCAGTCAACACGTTTTCCCCGCCTTTGTCGTTGTCGGATTGGCGGCGCTCCTGTTGCCGATCGATATCGAGGGGTGAAAAGGAAATACGGTGTCGGAAAAAGCCCGAACGCGTGGAACACTGTGCACTGACGCGGATCTCCGGGCTCGGCGATAAAACCGCAGCCAGGCGCAAATACCAGTCTGCCGTGCCGGCAACCGAAACCGATAAGTGGAAGTCAGAGCGCCCGCACGGCGCACGATGTCTTGAAAAGAAACAGTTCCTGGTTTTGAAAAACAATTGCCGATGGCGGGTCGCGCACGTGCCGGCCGCAGAGACGTCAACGGGCGGTCGCTGGTCGGGCTGCTCGCGTACTGCGGCCCGCCTCGATCGACGGCGCCTTTCTGCAAACCGGAGTGGTCGCGATTGCAGGATGGTCTCGGGCCCTGTCACTGCATTGAGCTGATCGAGGTCAAGGGAGGGCGGTGAGCAGTCGGTTTGATTCCTCTCCAATTATACGCTAGCCTACCCACTATGAATAGAATCGCGAGGAGAGGATAGGTGCGGCTGCCAAGGCGCTGGGTGTTTCGGTGTCCACGTTGCGGCGAAGGGAAGCCGCTGGACGGATTGTGCCCGACCACACATCAGGGGGGCATCGGCGATACGACCTCGCAAAGTTCCGCCCGGAATTGTTTCACGCTGCTGAGGCGCCCCATCGGACTATCGCTTACGCTTGTGTCTCCAGCAACGACCAAAAAGCCGACCTAGAGCGTCAGAAACAGGTGCTTGAACTGTTCTGCGCCACCAATGGATGGCAATTCGAAGTAATTTCCAATCTCGGTTCGGGCATGAATTACCGGAAAGAAGGGACTGAAAGCGCCTGCTTGACGAAATCGTGGATAGCAAAGTCGGTCGGCTGGTCATCACCCACAAGGATCGCCTGCTCCGGTTCGGGGCTGAAGTGGTGTCCGCGATTTGCGGCATGGTGCGGAACCGCCATCTTTCGCGATCCGTGATCGACGGTGCATTTTTTGAGTTTCGCCGGCAACTTGACTATAAGTCGAGACTATACGGTTCGACGATAGTGATCGCTGACCGCTGGTTTCCTTCAAGCAAGACTTGCTCTTGCTGCGGCGTCGTTAAAGATACGCTGGATTTGAACGAGCGCACCTTCAGGTTGGACGACTGCGGTTTTGAATGCGACCGCGATCTAAACGCGGCTCGCAATCTTGAGAAATACGCCGAGAGCTTTGCGGCGTTGAAGGCAGCTACGGCTGCGGTCGGCTGTGGAAAGGCGAGCGCTGGCTCACGGCGCAGGCCGCGAGTGAAACTGCCCTCGGCGACGTAGCAACCAGACATCAACGCTGCCTAGCTTCGAGTAGGTTCTGGAAAGCGGATTACGATAGGACTGCGAACGTAAGCGCCGCCACGGAGTGTTCTCTGGCCCGATGGTAATGTGCACGAAGAACACCAGCTCTACGCCGATCTGCGCGATGGCAAGCACGGCAAGGCCAAGGGGAACGCCGACCCCAGAAAGAGATTAGCGTGAGGACGACGGCCAGAACCAGTCCGATCGCGTGCTTTCGCGGCAGGCGCTAACCGGTGGCGGAGAGCCCTCCGCCCTTACGGCGCCACTGTTCCATGCTGACCGCTCCGGCCCCGAAGGCGGTGATTTGCAGCAGCCCGCCGGCCATCATCACGTTTTTCAGAAAGTGGATCATCTGGTTTTGGTCGGCGAAATTGCTGTGGAACGAAATGGCGGTCACCAGCGAGAAGATGGCCAGCGCCAGCGCGACTGGGCGCACGTGATAACCGAGAATTAATAGCAGTCCTCCACCCAACTCGACGGCCACGGCGACCGCGAACGCGAGTAGCGGGAACGGAAGTCCGACGGCACCGATGATCGCCGTCGTCGGACCGTAGGCCGCGAGTTTGCCCAGCCCGCTCATGGCGAACGGCAGACCAATTAGAACACGGCCGACGAATGGTAGGTAACGAGAGTTCATGGTGCGATTCCTTGGCTGAGGATTGGACTCAAGGTGTGACGACGGGTATCAACCGTGCAGCTTGTTTGCGTCTCAGCGATCTTGCGGCCCTGATAACGGGCGCCTTTCAGCTCGTTTGCGGTGGGCTGGCGGGAGCCATCGCGGCCCGCAATAGTGGTGGCACAGTACGGTGAGCCGCGGGTGATCTCGTCAAGCGTCATCGGCCCGGCATGGCCGTCATCGAGGCGAAATGCTGGAGATTGGTAGATCGAGGACAGCGTCGTCTCCTGGCCGCCGGGTTCGGGGTCACGAGTTCGTCGCAAGAAAAGTGATGCCGGGCTTCAGCGAGCCGTGATCTGGCGCGGCAAGTTGATTGAATGGTCTGCGTTCGATCATCGTGATCTCGGGGGAATGTCCGTTTCGCCGGCAAACCTATGGACGGACCCATGAATTGAAAATAGAAATTATCGAAACCAATCGTTTCCTGATTTGGCATTTATAGGGTAGCCCTGCCCGGAGGGACGCGACGCGCTCAAAGTCGTTGCCGATTTTTCTGGCTGAAACCTAGTGCAGTGGCGCTTAAATAGCTAGACAGATCGATTTCCATGTGGTTTACTGGCTGCATGAGAGTCAGTCCGGTGATCTTCAAGCTGAAACCTGAGCAGCAGGAGCTGCTCGAGACGTGGGTCCGCGCCCACGGTACCCCCCAGCAAGTAGTCACGCGCTGCCGCATCGTGTTGCTGGCGCACCAAGGGTACAGCGACTTAGCAATCGCTGATGAACTCGGCGTGAATCGACATACGTGCCGGCTTTGGCGACAGCGGATCGTCGCCGAGGGCCCAGAAGGCTTGTGGGAGGTGGCAGAGGGACGAGGACGCAGACCGCAATCAGGATTGGCGGAACGCATCATCAATGCGACTCTGCAGACCAAGCCGAAGGGCCAGACGCACTGGAGCTCGCGTACGATGGCGAAAGCGCAAGGAGTGCATGCGAGCACGGTGAAACGTATCTGGCAGGAGCATGGGTTACAGCCGCACCGCCGGGAGACCTTCAAGCTCTCGCGAGACCCGCATTTGGTGGCAAAGCTCTTGGATGTGGTGGGGGTGTACTTGAACCCGCCCCAGAATGCGGTGGTGCTGTGCGTTGATGAAAAGAGCCAGATTCAGGCCCTGGATCGTACGCAACCTGGACTGCCCATGAAGCGCGGGCGTTGTGGCACATGGACTCACGACTATGTGCGCAATGGCACCACCACGCTCTTCGCAGCGCTGAACGTGGCGGCTGGAACAGTAAGCGGCCGCTGCTTTCCACGACACCGGCACCAGGAATTCTTGCGCTTCCTGCGTCAGATCGATGCCGAGTACGCTCCGGAGCTGGAATTGCACCTGGTGATGGACAACTACGGCACTCATAGTACCGACCAGGTAAAACGCTGGCTGAAGCGCCATCCGCGCTTCAAGGTCCACTTCGTTCCCACAAGCTCCAGCTGGTTGAACATGGTGGAACGCTGGTTCGCCGAACTCACCGGCAAAGCCGTGCGACGCGGTAGTTTCTCCAGCGTTCCAGATCTGATAGCGGCAATCGAAGAATTCATTGAGGAATGGAACCGCGATCCAAAGCCTTTCATCTGGACGGCGCGCGCGGAGGATATTCTTGAGAAGATCGAGCGCTGTCGACGGCGATTGGAGGAAATCAAACCCGGTTGCACGGTGCGCCGCGGGCGAAAAAAGGCCGCGTAGATGTCTAGTCATTTGCGCGCCA
>JASHRR010000624.1 GCA_030037185.1 Xanthobacteraceae bacterium
TAAGTTCAAACGATTGCGTCACCAAACCAAAGGGGCGAGAGACTGGTTTGCACGGTTGGTTCGTGCAAATCCGAAGCTCTTCGCTCACTGGCAGCTATGTCATGGAAACGGCCGAACAACGGGAGCCGTATGAATCGAGAGGTTCACGTACGGTTCTGGGAGAGCCCGGAGGTGAAAGTCCTCCGGGCCACTCGACATGGGCGGCCGATCAGACTCGGTGGTTGGCAGTCCGGAGTTACCTCAACTGCGGATGTCCCAAGACGGAGGGTCGCCACTCCTGCTTCGGGCCATCAACAGACTCATGCCCTGCAACAAAAACGTCCGCGTGGTCCCTTTCACCAGCTCGCAAAGCTGATGTAACATCTTACCCGAGCTGCCAGCGGGACGTGCCGCACTCCCGATCGTTGCAATCGGCAGAGTTGATGCCATCGGCCGGCAGCATTTCTAATTTGAAGTCCGTCCTTCAAATTTATTGTGGGAGAAAACTCATGAAATTTCCCCGTCGCAAATTCTTGCATCTGGCAACGGGCGCTGCCGTGTTCCCCGCTGCGTCGCGTACCGCAGGAGCGCAAACGTATCCGGCGCGACCAGTGCGCATCGTCGTCGGCTATCCCGCCGGCGGCGTGACGGACGTCTACGCCCGCCTGATTGGGCAAGGGCTTTCGGACCGCTTGGGTCAGTCGTTTGTTATTGAGAACCGCTCAGGAGCAGGGGGTACCATAGGGGTCGACGCTGTTGTGCGCGCGCCGGCAGACGGTTATACCCTGCTCCTGACTGGCTCGAATGATGCCTACAGCGAATTGCTCTATCCCGATGTCAAATACAGCTACCTCCGCGACCTTGCCCCAGTCGCCGGCATCTCGACGCTAGCCTGCGTCATGGTCGTAAAGCCCGCCTTCCCCGCCACGTCGGTTCCGGAGTTCGTAGCCTATGCCAAGGCGAACCCCGGCAAGGTCAATTATGCGTCGGCAGGCATCGGGTCGATGCAACACATGACCGGTGAGCTGTTCAAGATGATGACCGGCATCGACATGGTTCATGTGCCGTATCGTGGAGGCGCCCCGGCGCTTTCCGATTTGCTGGCAGGGCAGGTGCAGGCTATGTTTGAATTCATGGCCACCACGATCCCGCATGTCCGTTCGGGCGGGCTGCGCGCCCTCGCCGTCACGAGCGCGATGCGTTGGCCGGAACTCCCCGACGCGCCGCGATAGGCGAGGCTGTACCTGGCTTCGAGGCCAGTACCCTCCAAGGGATCGCGGCACCCAAACAGACGGCGCCGAACGTCATCGAGAGGCTTAACCGCGAGGTCAATGCTATACTCGACGAGCCGCGTATGAGGTCGCGGATTGCCGAACTGGGATCGGAGCCGCTCCCTGGCTCTTCCGCAAAATTTACTCGTCTTATCGCTACCGACAGCGAGAAATGGGCCAAGGTGATTCAGGCCGCGGGGATCAAGGCTGGATAATCGGACTTCTGATGGCTTCCGCCTCCCGCTGCAGACGCGGTCACGAAGTTCGACGATCCGATGCCGACGTGCTTCTTCCCTGCGCTGTCGACGACATTCATCAAGCCCTGATCCCGGCCGACGACTTCGGGTCGCTGCGACAAGCGCAGCGCCTCTGCGCAGCGCCGCTCTGGCGTGAACCAGTGACACCCGAGAGGCTCTTTGACCATTGGGCTGCTGAATTCGGCAAAGCCGCCACGCCGGTCGAAGGAAGGCGGCTCGTGATCGACGAGCTTCTCCGGCGCGGGGTGAAACTGGGGATCATCACGAACGGCGGGGCCGCGATGCAGCGCGCGAAGATCCACAGATTGGGGATCGGGCCCGCCATGTCGACGATCATAATTTCCCAGGACGTGGGGCTGAGCAAGCCCGACCCCGGCATCTTTCACCATGCTTTGCGCGCGATCGATTGCAGCCCGGAACTGGCCTGGTTTGTCGGCGACAATCCCGAAGTCGATATCGACGGAGCGCACAGAGCGGTCTTCGGGGCTTCTGGCTAGAGACGCCGGACCATCCCCCGCCGTCACCGCCCACAGAGCATTTAGAGGTGCGCTAATGGACCTGTTGAGCTTTCTATGACGGCCCCGATACGTTTATACTTGACCGATCGGGTGGTTACTCCTCGCACCTATGGCGAGGGTCCCTGGGCGCTGAGACGCAATGACCGCCGCGCTCGCGGTCCCTGCGAGCCATAACCCGGCATTTCCAAAAATCGCTCAGCCAATGGCCGAAGCACCCAAATAACCGGACCTGCTATGCCGCCGGCTGGACTGTTTGTCTCCGGACCGCGAGCAAACATCGCGGCAGCCGCGGTGTGCTGGAACCCGTCCGAGGACTGCCTTTTCAGTGGTGCTCTCTTGAAGGCGTGCCTTGATGAAATATCATTTGCCATCGTCCTTCGATCAATTTCCAGATCGAGCTTCTCAGGCGCGACACGGCCCTATTTTGGATGCTAGTACGATAGGTCACTAGCATTACATCCTGCGCCAGCCGCCGGACAGTGAAATCAAGCAGCGAAATGTGATCTTTTGGGCACCGTCGCGAAGTTGGTTGGAATTTTTTGGCGGCGCAATCTCCGGCATTTTGAAGATAGCTGATCAAGCTGCGAGGTCAATCGGCTGATCAATAAGCTTTGTGGAAAGGGTGTTCCAGCCGTCGATCTTGCGCATGGTGATTTGGCCGGAAGCCAGCAAAGCCCAGAACAGCATGGCCGCCGTATCGTCGGACGGCAGCACGGTTTGCGTCTTGATCCTTCGCTTGAATTCCTCGTGCAGCCGCTCGATCGCGTTGGTGGTGCGTGCGCTCTTCCATTGGCTTGGCGGCAGGCGCGTGAAGGTGAAGAGCCGGTCGCCAGCTTCCTCCAAACTGTCAGCGACGGCGCGGTGCTTGAGCCGCCATTTGCGGATGAAAGCCTT
>JASHRR010000625.1 GCA_030037185.1 Xanthobacteraceae bacterium
GCGCTCGCAAGCAGCGAAAAAAACGCTAACCCAAGTTCAAGAAAAAAAGCGTTGGCTGAGAGTTTCACACTTTGGGTCGACCAGTCAGTCCCTAAGGCAGTCCCGCAGGGGCAGTCAAAATCGGCAATCGGCCGCCTTCGGGCGGTTCCGGCGAGGAACCGCCGAGTTGCTGCGCGAGACGCAAACGCCGGATTTGAACTGACCGCCGCAATGAAACGACAAAACCGTGGAAGTTGCGATAGCGCACCCAATACGCGGCGTCGGCGAGCACCGCACGTCTCGCCGCCCACGTCATGTCGATCGGGCCATTGCCTCAAGTCAGCTAGCGCGAGCGCAAGACCACCTTTGGCGTCGCTGATGACGCGGTGGACACCAGTCGTTTGACGTACGACGGAGCATTAGATGACAGAGATGCTCGGGGCCGATTGGGACGACGCGCGGCAGCGCGCGCCCAGTTGGATGCCAACTCGTCGTTCGGTTTTCCTGATCTGCCTGGACCTTCTAACCTACCGCACCAAGGATTACGAACATGCGAAGGAAGTACGTTCCCCTGGAAAGGGATGTTGCCCGCTTCTTCCTTTTCGTCGGCCTCACATTGAGCGTTATAGCGGCCTTTCTCGTGTACGACACAGAGTCCTTCGTCGAACGCGCGGTTTTGGCCCACGGGAAGATTGTCGCCCTTGAACAAGTGTACGGAGGCAGAGGCGGCAGTGCAATGTCTCCAATCGTCAAATACACCGGGGAGCAAGGAGAGCAGCGGACCTTCCGTCCTCAGCGGAGCGCCACTCGGGCGCTGATGCCGTCGGGCATCGGCGAAACTGTCGATGTGCTCTATGACGAGACTAATCCTGCGGACGTACGCCTCGCTTCGGTCTGGAACCTTTACCTAGCCCCCATCGCGTTTGGTGCAATCGCGGCCTTCCTGTTCTGCTGGTGGGCGCGCGTAGCGATGCGGGCGGCCAACTATTAATGCTTCGTTACGATCATCGCAGCGGCGCCGCCTACAGTGGCTGGTCTTGTGGACCGGATCGTTTTGGGCGAGGCGGGGCGCTCCTTCGGGATTTGATGCCACCGTAGTCGCTCGAAATCGACCGCTCGGCCCGGCTGGACGTGCCCGTTCACACGCATTCCCGCTATTGGGCTAGTCTTATTAATTTCCTCGCTGCTATACCTTGACAAGACTGGTTGCGAAGGTGTGGTGGCGTTGACCAGATCATCTTACTGTATACTCGCGCGCCGCGACTGATCATTTCGGGGTCTCTCGAGCATCCGTCACAGGGCGGAGACCTCGGCTCAGTTCGGTGCGGAGCCGCCCCGATTGCCGCTCCTGCCTCATCAACTGTCGCAAAGTCTTGGGCATGGTCGGAATATCGAGGCCGGTGATCGGTTTGTCACTCAGCACGGCCACAATGAAACCCTTGCCGCGCGGTTCGACGATGCGGATAGCGAAGCCCTCATCCGGGTTACGGGGGGTCAAGCGCTACAAATGCACGATCGACACAGCTAATAAGCGCCTGCTGCAGCGCGCGCTTACTGTGCGGCGCTCGGCGTGAGCGGAAAGGCGCGAATTGAATGCGGCGCTTGAGCGAGCAACGCGGGAGGCGCGGCGCTGACTTCAACAGACAAAACTCGCTAGATGCGGCCTATGCGCAGCCCCCAGCGCCCGTTGACCTGTGGCGAGTCATCGAGTTTGCCGCGAATGCGCATCCAATGAAGATAGTCGTCAATTGAATAGCGGGCGGCAACTTCCCGTTACAGGCGATGCTCAAGCACTGCTCCCCAACTGACGCTATTCAACCGCCCGTCTTCTCGTGCCAGGATTTTTGGAGGCCAGCGCACACTCAGGGTGCCCTTGCACATGTCACGCGGGCTGGTTTGCATCAACGGCCACCCCGGGCGCCATCCTAGGCAGGAGATGAAAACAGCAATCGAGATGCTGACTGAGTTGCTGCACGTCCGCCCGATCCCTCCGGGGCAGGTGTCGGTGGCACGGCGCGAAGCTACTGGGGCGTCGGGCGCTAGGAGATCCGGCTGGACCGCGTCGGCTGGCCAATCAACCGGCCGCTCGGTGTCGCCGACGGCGAGCGACGGGCGGTGCACTTGGCGCACAAGGATGCCGAAGCTCTGGCGCAGCGCGAGCGCCGCGTCGTCTGCCAGACCATCGGTGCCCTCAACGAACTCGACCCGAGAATTGTGCTGCGCCACTGTTCCCGAAGAAGGCGACGCGCGCCGCGGCAGGGAGCTGCGTGCCATCCCGCGCTGGACCGAGCGCTGCCTGGTGAGGGAGCGGGCTCAGCGGGCTTTTCGCCCGCGCCTACCCTCGCTGACGAAGAAGGTCGCCAGGGAGACCGAGCGCCGGATCGCTTTGCTGCGCGCCGAGCGCAAAGAGCGCGCCGCCAAAGTGGACGCCCGGGCGCCGCGTGCGCCTGCAGCGACGCGGGATCGAACTCGAGGCGACGATCCGACCCACATATTCAATTTACGAGCCGAGACAGCAGTTCTGCTACCGCGTGGTCGGTCCCCGGAGCCCGGGTCACCCACGTGGGCCATCGGGGATCGGCTGCATCGCCGGCCCAAGCGGATCGGACGCTGCCAAGTGTATCGTGATAGCGACCCCTCGCGTCGGCAAAACCTGGCGTTGCCACTAGAAGTCCGGCTTGTCCGCCTGCGGAATCGGGAAAAGATTCTTCCCGAAATGATCGCCGTTGTTCTCGGCGCACACCGTCTCCAGCATCGGGTTTTTCACCTTGCGCCAGCGCTGGATCATGTAGAGCGGCGCGTTGAATGTATCGGGGTCCTCCACCATCACCAGGACCTCCAGACGGTTGCCGTCGTTGGTCAGCTTGTAGCGCTCCACGACGTGTTCCTTTTCGGTGTGCGGCGTGCGGTACCAGTCGAGATAGCTCAGATGAGCGGACAGCCCGACGGTGTCGACCACCAGGGTGC
>JASHRR010000626.1 GCA_030037185.1 Xanthobacteraceae bacterium
CGGCTCGTTGGCAAGGTCCTCTTGCAGGGCACCAACGTCTCCGAGAAAAGCATGCGTGAAGATGTCCTCCTTCGCGCCGCGGCCGAGCAGCACCCCCGCGATATCCTTGCGGCGCTTCACGCGCGCGGCACAAAGCGGCGTGACCAAGATCAGGGTGTCGATCGGCGACGGCTTGTTGACGTCAACGCCCCCATCGAGCAGAAGCTCGACGACTGGCAATCGTCCGGCGAGCACCGCGAGCCGCAGCAGACTGGCAGCGTGGGTTGGCGACGCAAGCACGTCGGGTGCACGCGCCAACAGCTCGCGCAGGGCGGCAGCATTGCCTCGACGCACCAGCTCAATCGACGCGATGGCGGGCTTGTAACGCAAACACGTCCCGTGCGGCCGCGCGCGCAGCGCCGTTTGCGGCTCGCTTTCGTTGTCGAGTGCCAACCCGAGAGCCCGGACCTTCTCGTAAATCACGCGCCGCGCGCCGACGTCGGCGACCGCGATGTTGAGCGCGTCGCGGAAATGCGCGAGCCACTTGCCGGCGAGCACGTGCGTGATCGGTAAGAGATCGTGGCGGTGCTTGAGGGCCAGATGCGCGGTGCTGCTGTAGCGGCTCGCGCCACCGAGCCACTCGCTGAAGAAACGCTTATGGGCCTCCCGCTCAGCTGTCAATTCCCGGCTAAACAGGGGCCGAAGCGCAACGTCGTTGTTGATGCGGTCGTAGAGCCCATCGACGAGCATCCCGACCACGGCAGGGCCACCGATGCGGGCAAACAGATCGCCGCCGACGAAAGGACGATGAGCCTCAGGGTGAGCCAAGAACCGACGGTGTTCCATTTGCTCCCCAAAGTGAATAGCGGCTGATTGTTCAATCACAAGCACAATTCGCCGGCTCTTATGGAAGGTCAATGGCCAAGCAGAACGTGTCGGCTACAATCTCCCGACAGGCCGTTAGGCGGCGGTCCAATAGAGTTGAAGCCCATTGTCAGCAAAACCTGCCGGCGGCGCGTAGACATAGCCGCGATTGCATTGCGGCGCCTGAGATGAACCTTTCAAGTCCGCCACGGTATTGCTTGCGGTGCGATCCGCCATTGCCGTACTGGTCCTTCTCGACATTGCCAACGAAATTGTTTCTGCCCAATGGCCGCGCTATTCCGCCTCAGTCAGCAAGCCAATCAACCTGAGCCGCGCAGGCCTATCAGGTGCAAAACAAAGCGCAGAGCGAACTCGAGCAGGCACGATGAACGCCAAAGCCAGTTTGAGAAGCCGCCAAGACGGTGATTTGCCTAGTTACCGCCGTTCCTCGCAGAGAATTCATGAAAAAGGAGACAACCTCGCCGACACGTTGCCGGTACCTTCCGGAAGGGGTGGCGGCTTATCGAACTTGCAGAGATCGCGGCGAGCCTGCTCGAACGAGAGAACCCGGCGGGAGGCCCCGGCCCTCCGCGGCAATTGGGGACGGGGGACCGGGGCCGTGCTCTCAAAATGGAGAGCTGGTCAACCTTAACGCCATTGGGCTCACCTCAATGTGATCTGGATCACATTTATCAAGCTGGCAATGTGAAGTTATCAGAGCAGGAGAACAAGCAGGGCGACCAATGCGAAGCCGCCCACGAGTAGTATCCAGTCCCCCGAATTGAGACCGAGAAGTCGCCCCTCCGCGGTGATACGCAAGTCCCCATTCCGCCACATGTGAGTTCCTCAAGTGAGCCAAATGTCAGCTTAGTGCCGGACCGATCGCAAAAGGTTCGATGCTGCCAATCACCGATCTGCCCTGAAATCACCCGAAAGCGTTCCATAGAGCGGGCGTGAAACGACACTTGACACGGGAACCGCGACATAGGACGCTCTCGTATAAATTGATCGGTCTGCCCCCTGTAATTTTTCGACATAGGTAAGGCGTGATGTCTTGTCGCGAGATCGAGGAGGAGCCGCCCCTCGAGAGTGGCAATGTATGTAATGTCGTTCAGTTGCAATCTGCTCGCGGAGGCGGCGTGCCGGGAGGCGCGAATGCGGCCGCAGGAGCACCTGCGCTTGACACAATGCCATTGCAGCCGGACGCGATCACGCGCGACGGCCTCGACCTGCTGAAGGCCTTCTTTGCGATCGACGATGCAGCCGCACGAGCCGCATTGGTGCTCCTGGCGCAACGAATCGCCGGGCAGTCGGCAAAATAGGGCCGGCCGCTGCTGCTGCAGCGAATGCATTGCCGCGGCAGGCGCCTTGGGATCGACCACAAGGTCGCCCCTACCCTGCCCAGCCTCGCGCCGGCACCAATCCGCTGTCTTCCTCACGGAAAAATGCTGGCCGGCGCGCCGGACGCCCCGATAAGCGCTGGCGCGCCGCAGACGACCGGCTGGCCTTCAACATCGATAGAGGCCTGCACCGACACTACGGCGCCGGCGGCCGGGGGGCGCGGTGCCGCGACGCGCGAGCCCATCAGGGCTTCCAGGGGCTGCGCGATCCGGCACCCTTCCACCAGAAAGGAAGACAACCGCGACAGAACGCTGTCGCCGGGCAAACGGGCAACTGCATCGGCGAAGGTCTCCGCAGCTTCTGCTACCGTGCCATCGCGGTCCACCGTCACGACCCGGCGCACCCAGCTTCCCTTATAGGCAACGCTGGCGCGCACCGAAAAACGCGGACCGAGCGCAGGCTCCCCCTCTATTCGCAGCAGGCGCCGGTCGCGCGCGAGGTCGGGCGCCAACGCCACATAGACCTCCTCGGCGCCGTTCCGGCGCGCCTCCCGTTCCACCGCCGCCACGATCTCGCCGGCCCTGGCCCGGGGGTCGATGCGCGACAGGGCGGTGGCGGCTATCGAGGAGGCCCGCGCGGTCAGCATGATCTCCGCAGGGTCCGCCGGCGCACGCACCATCGCGAACAGATCGCTGGCATCGAACAGTGCGAGGCGCGGTGCGGCCTCAAGCAGATCATCGGCGATGCCGACCGGCAGGTGGTCGAAATCGGCTACGCCGACAGCCGCATCGGGCCTGCGGCTGGCGATCAGGCGCGCGGTCTCGATGCCAATGCGTGGCGCATGGATCACGTCGGCGACCCGGCTGGTCCGCTCGATCCATGGTTTGACGCGAAACGTCAGAGCAGCGACGAGAACGGGCAGCCCGTCGCGGGGCATGACCAGCATCGCTTCCGACCAGTAGGGGATGAATCCGGTGAGCCACGACACCGCGGCCGGCCGGGTGTTGTTGGTATATATCAAGAGCGCATCGAGCGCATGCATCGCCGCACGCAGCCGTTCAAGCCGCGCATCGAACACGGCGTCCGGCAACTCGGTCTTCGAGCGAGCAATCAGGCCGCGGCGCATGGCGGTGGTCGCCTCCCGTCTTTCTCCTCCTCCGCCTGCCGGGAAGGGGAAAGCTGCTGAATGATCTCCCCGATCACGCCGGCACCTCGAAAAGCTCGCGCGCCGTGCCGCACAGAACCTCGACGCCCGCTTCCGTTACCACCACGGCATCGCCGAGGACCAGGTACCCCACGTCCGGATGATAGGTGTTGGGATGGACGATCAACGCCATGCCGGGCTCCAGCGGCGTGGCAACATCCTCCAGGATATGGGGCTTGGAATCGCAAAACAGCCCGAGGCCGTGGCCGCGCACCCGCGTGTATCTGCTGGTTACATAGTCGCCAAGGCCGAACTTGCGGAATACGGCGTTCTCGGCACGCGCCACGTCGGCCGCGGTCGCACCCGGTTTCACCGCTGCGACGCCGGCTTCGAGAGCTTCACGGTAGATCGCAAACGCGTCGAGCTGCGCGGCGGTTGCCCTACCTGCCACCAGCGTCCGGCAAATCTGAACGTAATACCCCGCAACGGCGGGCGACAGCTCGGTGGTGACAAGATCGCCCGCTGCTATGCGCCGCTCCGACGGCGGGGCCATGCCAAACACCTCTTTGCCGCCGGAACCGATGATCATGAAGTTGTCAGGGCAACCGCGCCGTCGCAGGTAAGCTTCGAGATCGGCGACGACCTCATACTGCCGGCGGCCGGGCGCTACCGACTTGATGAATTCCCCATAGGCATCGTCTGCGATCTTCGCAGCGCGCCTGATCGCATCGATTTCGGCTGGCAGCTTGTGCATCAGCAGCCGGTCGAGCAACGCGGTGCCGTCGGCAAGCGTGAAGCTGCGGGCGGCGCTGGCTAGCCATGCTGGAACAAACCGGCGCGGCGCCGCGGCGAGCCTGCGACTGGCGGAGCGCTCGAGCCGTGCTCCCACGGCACGGGCGATGTCGCCGCAACGCCGCACCGCGACACCTGCCGCTTCCACCTCGGCGCGTTCCGCGTCGGTCACATTGTCGAGGAAAAGCTCGCTCGCGCCCTGCGCCGCAATCAGCGCGATGCCGTGGCCCTCGAGAATGCCGAAATCCGACACGTAGCGCAGGTAATCGCCCTGCCAGCCATTGCCGTACACCACCATCTCGTCGACGCCGGCCGCCGCCATCGCGGCGAGCAGCCGGTTGCGGCGGGCGATGGCGAGGGGACTATCGGCCATCGTACCCGTACTCGCGCCGCGCCGCCGCGATCGACACATAGCCCTTTGCGACATCGTCCGCGATCTGGCTGTGCTCGCGCCGGTGCGGGGGACCCCATCCGCCGCCCCCGGCAGTGCGGAAGATCAGGCGGTCGCCCGCCTCCATCGGCACGCTCGTCGCCTTGAGCAGCTTCTGTTCGGTGCCGTCGCGGCGCACCAAGACGGCTTCATTGACGGCGCCCGGCTTGCCGCCGTTGAGCCCCCAGGGCGGATCCTTGGTGCGCTCGCAGTTGACGTTGGTGAGAGCCCTGCCGAGCGCCCGATAGGTCAACTCGACCCCCAGGCCACCGCGATGACGCCCGGCGCCGCCGGAATCCTGGCGCAGCGCAAAGCGCTCGATGAGGAACGGGTATTGCATTTCCTGCAGCTCGACGGGCGCGTTGCGCACATCGCCCTGGCAAATCGACACCGACGCCGATTCGCCGTCCTCGCGCGGCCGCCCGCCCCAGCCGCCGCCGAAGATGTTCATCAGCAGAAAGCGGCGGCCGTCAGGCCGGAAGCCGGAAAACGAGCAGCCTCCCATATCGCCCTTATGGGCGGCCGGGATGCGGTCCGGCAGGGCCGGCGCCAGCGCCTTGAGGATGGTGTCGATCACGGTCGGCAGCGGAATGCTCCACAACCCCAGCGCTGCAGGCGGCCTGGCGTTGAGAAGCTTGCCTTCCGGCAGAATAATTTCGAGCGGCCGGAAGCAGCCCTCGTTGACCGGCGCGTGCGGCAGGGTGAGGCACTTGAAGGCAACGCGGGCGGCCGCCAGGCCTCCGGAGTAGCCGGAATTCGTCGGCCCCGGCACCTGATCATTCAGGTCGGAGAAGTCCACCACCATGCGAGAGCCTTCGACGATGATTCGGACCTTGATGCGGAGCTTCACATCGAGGGTGCGGCCGTCGTTGTCGAGGAAGCTTTCGGCCTGGTAGACGCCGTCCGGCACTTTCGCGACGAACGCCCGCGCCTCGCGCTCGGTATTGTCCCAGATCGCCGCAATCGCGGCCGTGACCGCATCGTTGCCGTAGCGCGCAAGCAACTCGCCGTAGCGGCGATTGCCAAGCTGGCAGGCCGCGATCTGCGCCCGCAGGTCGCCCAATGCCGCATCGGCAAACCGCACATTGTCACGGATGATCTGCCACAGCGTCTCGTTGCGCCTGCCCGCCTCGTAGATCTTGAGCGAGCGGAACTGCAGGCCCTCCTGGTAGATCTCCGTCGTTTCCACCGAGCCGAAGCCGACCCGGCTGCCGCCGATGTCTACCCAATGGGCGCGGCTTGCGGCGAACGCCACCACCCTGCCCTCGTGAAAGCACGGTGCGTAGATCACCACGTTGTTGAGATGCTGCCCGCAAACGAGCCCATGGTTCATGATGACGACGTCGCCCGGCGCAAAACCGCCAAGGCCATAGCGGTCGATGCCATCCTTCACCGCCATGCCAAGATCGGCGAGGAAGATCGGAAGCCCGCCCTGGTTCTGCGAGATCATGCGGCCCTGGGTGTCGATGAGCCCGCAGCAGAAGTCGCGCACCTCGTAGATCATCATGTTGTAGGCCGACTTGCACAATGCCGTCGCCATCTCATCCGCATAGGCGTTGACGGTGTTGCGCACCACCTCGACCGTGATGGGGTTGATGGTCATCGGGCGCTGCCCCGAGGGGTCTTCCACCCTCCCCTGAAGGGCAATCGAACGTGGCCCTCGCCTCTCCCGGCTTGCCGGGAGAGGTCGCAATCGGCGCGGCGCAAATTCCCGGTGGGGCCTCTCGACAGGCTGTCAACGGCGCCTTTGCGCTTGGGCGAACTCACCCCATCGCGGCTCGCCCACAGGCGGTTGCTCTGCCCTCCAAGGGACGGCGAACAAGCGAGGCTTTGCGCGTTAAATCGCATGATCTTGCTCGCTCAGCCTGATCACGATGTTGCCCCATGGATCAATCACCGCATGATCCCCGGGGGGCACGAAAGTTGTCGAGTTCGGCTCTTCAATGACGGCGGGCCCCTTGATCTCGGTGCCGGCGCGAAGCCCCGGACGCCACAAAATGAGCGCCTCCATCGGACGCGCCGGATCGCTATACACGACGGCGCGGCGCTCCGCAGGTGCGGCCGGCCCGGCCTCCCAAGGCATGCGGAGCCAGCCGGAAATCGCATCGTCGATGCGCGGGACCGTCACTGCGAGCCGCAGATTGACGATCTCAATCGACTGGTCGGGCGCGGCGTGGCCATAGCGGCGATCATGCTGCGCGTTGAAGCGCTGCCGCGCAGGCGCCGCGACCCCGACCATATCGTCAGGGCTCGCCACCGGGACCGCGATGGTGTGCTGCTGGCCGCGATAGCGCAGATCGGCGGCGAAATTGAACGTTGCGCCGGACTGGCCATCGCGCTTGAGCGCCGCCACACCGGCATCACGCAGATCCGCAAAGGCCTGCGTGGCCGGCGCCAGCTCAAGGCGATCAAGCTCGCCGATCAGCGTGCGCACGAAATCCTGCCGCCACTGCGCCATCAACATCCCGAGGGCGGAAAAATTGCCAGGCAGCTTCGGAATGACGACCTGCGGTATGGAGATCTCGCGCGCGATGGCGACCGCATGGAGCGGCCCTGCGCCGCCGAACGCGACCAGGGCGGTGTCACGCGGATCGACGCCGCGGTTGACCGACACCGCCCGCACGGCAAGAGACATCGCGCCGTCCGCGATCGTCGCTATGCCGAGCGCTGTGGTCATCGCATCAAGCCTGACGGCACTGCCAAGCTTCGCCAGCGCCATCTCGGCGCGGGGGCCGTCGAGCGTCATGCCGCCGCCGAGGAAGCGATTGCGGTTGAGGCGTCCCAGCATGAGATCGGCGTCGGTCACCGTCGGCCGTTCGCCGCCGCGCCCGTACGAGACCGGTCCCGGATCGGCACCCGCCGACACTGGGCCGACGTGCAGGCCGCCGCTGTCGTCGATCCAGGCGATCGAGCCGCCGCCGGCGCCGACCTCGACGATGTCGACGACCGGGAGCTGCATCGGCTGGCCAGTGAAAGCATCGCCGATCACATAGCCTTCCTCGATCGGCAGCACGCCGTCGTTGATGAGCGCGGTTTTGGCCGTGGTGCCGCCCATGTCGAAGCCGATCGCCTGCCTGATACCGACGAGACGCGCCAGATGCGCGGCTCCGATCATGCCGGCCACCGGCCCCGATTCCATCATCGCGACTGGCTGACGCCGCGCCTCGGTGACCGACATTGTGCCGCCGTTCGAGCGCATGATGGCGATCTGGCCGGAGAATTTCGCCGCGCGCGCGAACTTCTCGAAGCGCTCCAGGTACTGGCTGACGCGCGGGCCGACATAGGCATTGAGCGCCGTCGTCGACGTGCGCTCGTATTCGCGAAACTCGCGCAGGATCTCGTGGCTCGCGGTGACGAAGATATTCGGATAGAGGCGCCGCAGAACGTCGCCGGCTGCGATCTCATGCGCCGGGTTGGCATAAGAATGCAGAAAGCAGATTGCCACCGCCTCGATGCCGAGCGCCTCGAGACGGTGCCCTAACGCTGCGACCGCGTCAGGATCGATCGCGCAAAGCACCTCGCCCGCCGCATTCATCCGCTCGCTGATCTCGAAGACAAGATCGCGCCGCACCAGCGGTC
>JASHRR010000627.1 GCA_030037185.1 Xanthobacteraceae bacterium
GCGTCCTCGATGTGAGAGCAGCCTATGCGCCACCGAGGGGCTCCGGGCGCGACCATGTTGAGGCAATAGCCGGGCGGGCGGGTCCAGGCGCGCGCAGGAAACACCGTATAGGCTGCTTTCGCGGCTCGCGAGGGCGTCCTGGTAAGGTTAAGGCGTCGTCGAGCATACCGGTGGCGCTGGGCTTGCCGATGAGTTCCCGGGCCCGGGTCTGCGCCTCGCCGAACGGCAAGATGTCCTTGCCGTCGTCTCCTCGCGATCGTCGGCCTTGACGATGGCTTGCGTCCGGTCTTACCCGTCGCGGCATCACCCACGTTCCAGCGGTCTGGGTTGTCGGCGGTATCCAACCGCGAGGCCGCGATCGATCGCGACGAAGTGAGCTTTCTTGTGGACGGGCAGCGTCAGGCGGTTAGTCCGGTCGGGCTTTGATTTGCTGACGCATAGGCGCGTCCCGCCCGGCATCCCAGTGCATCTTTATGGGCAAGGAGAGGATTGCGGGTAGTCGTTCGGGCCCGGAACATCTACTCTTCTGCAGCATCCCAGCGTCATCCCTGTGACGTGCATGCACATCGATGCACGCTAATAGCCAATTGTTCAAGCACCATCGGCACAACATCGAACAGCTATGGACATCAATGGACAATGTTTTTCCCGAAGAGGGGGAGACGGCGCCGTGCGCTGAAACGCCAAATGTTCACATCCGCTTTTCGCAGCGGATGACGCGCCACGACCAATCAATCTGACCGGAAACCGCTCTAATAACAGCATTTGCCTCTCCGCTTGCGGAGACGGGCAGGATGCCGTACCAACATCCGGAGAATGAATCGATTACATATCGGTAAATTCCATAGCGAATTTTGATCGTTTTTGAATTACAGGAGAGCGCGGGGCGGCCGTGCAGGCCCCGGCCGATACGGCACACGACGCCATCACTGGGCCTAGTTGAATCCGATCGGAACGCGCTCTGGCATCGCCGGCGACCAGCAGGGAGAGGAATGCAATGGCTGACATCAACCTTGAGACGGTCACAGGCAAGCTGAACCGCATCGGCTATGAGACCTTTTTCAAGGCGCTGCGCCAGGCGAAGGGCGCGGGCAATCGTAATGTCGAGTTTGCCCACTGGCTCGTCCATATCCTGCTAACCGAGCGCTCCGACATTGTCCTGACGGTCGATCACTTCAAGCTCGATCGCGCCCGCCTGCTGACCGATGTCACCGCCACCCTCGAGAGTCTCCGCAAGAACGAGACCGAAATGCCGGCGATCTCCAATACCGTGATCGACCTGCTCGATCGCGGATGGCACTACGCCACGCTGTTCTTCGGCGAAACGCAGATTCGCACCGGCCATATCCTCGTCGGCGCTTTGAAGTCGCGCGAGTTCGCCCGCGCCTTCACCGATATTTCGAAGGAATTCGCAAAAGTCCCGGTCGAGCAACTCACCACCGAATATCGCAAGGTCTGGGCCCGCTCGGACGAAGAAAACCTGCGTCCAATGGACGGGTCTGGCCTCGTAGCCGCCGGCACGGCCGGCGCGGGAGCGGGAGGCCAGAAGGGCACGACCGCGCTCGACCGCTTCTCCCAGGACCTGACCGCCAAGGCGAAAACCGGCGAGATGGACCCGATCCTCGGCCGCGACGACGAGATCCGGCAGATCATCGACGTGCTGATGCGGCGGCGCCAGAACAACCCGATCCTGACCGGTGAGGCCGGCGTCGGCAAGACCGCCGTGGTGGAAGGCTTTGCCCAACGCATTGCCTCGGACGACGTGCCGCCGCCGCTGCGCGGCGTGCGGCTGTGCGTGCTCGACGTCGGCCTGATGCAGGCTGGTGCCTCCATGAAAGGCGAGTTCGAGCAGCGGCTGCGGTCCGTCATTGACGAGGTGCAGCAGTCCCCGGTTCCGATCATCCTGTTCATCGACGAAGCCCATACGCTGATCGGCGCGGGGGGGTCGGCCGGCACCGGCGACGCCGCAAACCTCCTCAAGCCGCCGCTGGCCCGCGGCACGTTGCGGACCATCGCCGCCACCACTTGGTCGGAATATCGCCAGTACATCGAAAAGGACCCGGCGCTGACCCGCCGCTTCCAGCCGATCCAGGTCGACGAACCCGATGTCACAAGGTGCTCTGACATGCTGCGCGGAATCCTCGGCCCGATGGAGAAGCACCACAGGGTGCGGATCACCGACGCCGCGATCGTCGCCGCCGTGTACCTGTCGGACCGCTACATCCCCGCGCGCCAGCTGCCCGACAAGGCGGTCAGCCTGCTCGATACCGCCGCTGCCCGCGTCGCCATCAGCCAGAGCGCCGTGCCTGCGATGATCGAGGATACGAAAGCCGCGATCGGCGCACGCGAGAAGGAGAAGGCGGCGCTCGAAAACGACAGCGATCTTGGCGCCGACGCGCATGAGCGGATCGGCGTTCTCGACGGCCAGATCGCGGCGCTGAACGAGGAGCTTTCGGTGCTGGAGGCCGAATGGGCAGCGGAAAACAAGCTGGTCGGCGAGATCCGCAGCCTGCGTGACATTCTCAACCCACCGCCGGCCGATAGCGCGACTCAGCCCCAGGCTAGCGCGCCGCCGCCGTCAGCGGAGCCGACCGACAAGGAAAAGGTGCGCGGCCAGTTGCGCGAGATGTTCGCCGCCCTGGAGGGGCGCGACCCGGAACGACGCATGATCTACCCGCACGTGGACGAGCACGTGGTCGCGGCGGTCGTCTCCGACTGGACCGGCATTCCGGTCGGCCGCATGGTGAAGAACGAGATCGAGAACATCCTCAAGCTGCCGGAAATCCTGAACCGGCGCGTCATCGGGCAGTCCCATGGCCTCGCCACGATCGCCAAGCGCATCGAGACCAACCGCGCCCGGCTCGACAATCCCAACAAGCCAATCGGCGTGTTCATGCTGTGCGGCCCGTCGGGCGTCGGCAAGACCGAGACGGCGCTGGCGCTGGCCGAGGCGCTCTACAGCGGCGAGCAGAACATGATCACCATCAACATGTCGGAGTTCCAGGAGGCCCACACGGTCTCGTCGCTGAAGGGCGCGCCTCCCGGCTATGTCGGATACGGCGAGGGTGGCCGACTGACCGAGGCGGTGCGCCGCAAGCCCTACAGCGTCATCC
>JASHRR010000628.1 GCA_030037185.1 Xanthobacteraceae bacterium
GCTGATCCGTGAGCTGGACGGACACGTGTTGCTCCTGCTGGGGCGCTAAGCGGCGACGCAGCCGCGCCCTCGAGCTGAAGGCCACTCCGCCTGGACTTTGGGATCAGCCCCTGTGCGTGTGCCCGCGAGCAATGCCCCAGGTGCTGGTGAACGATGAACCTGGCTCCAGCACGATCAGAGCGTCCCGGGTCCGAAATGCATTTGGCGGGCAAGTCATGGGCTCGACAGCAAGGCTGCGTCGGTGGGCACCGGGAAGCTGGTCGCCGCTGAAGAGCATCAGGTACGGGTAGGCCTCGTCAACCCAGAGCCACACCTGCGTTCCGCGATCCGGATCGCGAAGTTCGACCCGAGCAATGCCATCCTCGTCCCGCTCGAGGTCGGTGAACGCGTGGTCGAGCATTGTCGAGCCGATCCGCCTCGGCTTCCGGAAATCGTACTCTGTGTGCGCCACCGCTGCCCTGCCCGTCGGCAGACCGCGCTCGTCGGAGCGCAGGACGGTCCGCGCGGGTACGCGCAAAATCAGAGGATCGACGGTCGGGGCACCAAGAGTCAGGTACGGATGAGCGCCGCAACCGTAGGGACATCGATCAGCGCCGATGTTTGTGGCCGTTGTCTGCACCCGGAGTCCGCTGTCGGACAACGAATATTCGATGCTAAGCTTAAGCGAGAAGGGGTAGCCTGGCTGCGGATGGAGGATGTGGTCCATTACGACCCGGCGTGGCTCGCGCGCGGACGCGCTCCAGGCGACCCAGCGGACAAGGCCGTGAATCGCGTTGCGGCGTTCCGGCTCGTTCAGCGGCAGCTGATGACGGCGCCCGTCGAACTCGTAGCTGCCGTCCTGAAGCCGGTTCGGCCACGGGATCAAGGCCTGCCCTCGGCCCGCGGAGCTCATCTCGTTGGCCCTATATCCGTCGACAAGATCCCGACCTCCTGCAGAGTATGAGCGCAGTCCCGCACCGATCTCGACGACCGTAGCTTGCTGATCCCCGGCGGCGATTGTGATCTGCTCGCCGGATGGCGCGGTTACAGTTTGGTCCATGGTCACGACTCCGCGGTCTTTCGAGGACGATTGAGGTGGGCCCCTGTCAGCGCGAGATGTGAGAACGCTGCGGGAATTTCCCCTGAGTGTCTCTGGTCTTCATCGGCTGCCTGGGACAGGTGCACGTTTTTTTGGCGGTGCCCGGGCGATCACCCCGGGGCCCGTGCCGGCTGACGTTCGCTTTGACGAATTGTTCTGTGCTTGCTTGGACAAGCGTGCTGCGCATCGAGAGGAGCCCCCCGCCTGGCCTCTCCGACGCTGTCCTGCGCGTGAGCCAAACAGCGACCCGGCAGCCCTGGTCTGAGATTGGGATGCTGCCTCGCTATCGCACTTGTAAGCCACCAGAGGTCTGATTGGCAGACGATCAATTCTTCGCCTCAAAGCACGGACCGCTCGTCTCCTTCGCACAGAGGGTTGCCGATGCGGAATTGCTATAAAAGACGCGCTCCGTCTAGAGTTGTTCCGCGGCGCATTCGGGAACAACGGGATCCCAAGAAGAAATGCCACAGCCCCTCCACCGGCGCACATTGCGAAGAAATCCCTTGGCCAGGATCCCGACCTACGCGGTCAGGCGGCTCGCCGGGCGATGGGCGTATTGATCTCGATCCCGCCGACATACGCGGTGTCGCAAGTGATCGGCCTTTTCAAGCGAAAGGGTGCCATCCACATCGCCCGCGTGTAGGAAGAAAGGGAGCGAAATTTCGCAGGCCAAAGTTTCTCGACTCATTTTTTTCGTCCTGCAGGGCGTGATGACGCGGTGATAGGGACTTCAAGAACCAAGAAACCGCAGGACGACCTGCCTGGAGCAACTGAACTTGGTGTCAACTGCCACCTTCAGGTGGCGCATTGAAACTGGTGTGGTCGGTGGCCCCGCCGAGCCGCTGTTTGAGCGGGTGATCTCGGTGCGGTCGCGTCGAGCCGCCAGTTGCAGCGGGACTGCCGGCGCAACACCGAGTTCAAACATGGGTTAGGGCGCGGCTACCAAAAAGTCGAAAAGGGTACTTGTCACGAGAAGCCCTTAGCGCGGTCGGCCAAGTGCAGCAACGCTTGCGTGACTCCGTAACTCGGAATCTTAATTGATCGCAATTTTAAAATCTTTGCAGATAACATACTTGATTTTCCAGCTATTCGCATAGTAAGTGGAACCAACACCAACCAGCAGTGGATCATCATGAACCTCAAAGCGATGTCGATTGACAGGTTGTCGAAGCTTAGAGAGCAAATCGATGCTGCCCTTAACGCCAAGGTGATCGAGGAACGCCGGTCAGTTCAAGATCAACTTAGCAAGTTGGATCGCCTTGCTGCGGGTGGGCGCGGCAAAGGAGTTCGAGGCGGCCTTCGGGGAGCAGTTGCCCCGAAATACCGCAATCCGGACAATCCAGCGGAAACGTGGGCGGGACGCGGGCTCAAGCCGCGATGGCTTGCGGCGGCGCTGAAGACCGGCAAAAAGCTTGAAGATTTCAGTATCACGGCGCCCGTAAAAACGGGCCGCCGGACAGCAGCGAAGAAAGCGCGCCGCAAATAGGTCGCGTGGGGCGGCCGCCCTGGCCGCCGAACGTCGTGCCTGGCGCCCCGTTGGAGGCCTCCCGCCGATAAGGTCTCGGGTTCTTGACGGGTGAAGAAGGGCTCGGCGCCGCGCCGTCAGCCAACAAAACGCTCGCCCAGGTGCGTTAGCGTGCTACCGGGCGGTTGCTATGATTGCTGCCGGTGGATCGAAGGCTCGCACAGGAGGAACTGCGCCCAGCCAGCGCTCAATTTGCACCAAGGCCGTACCCGAACTCGGTCCTTGTGCGAGCTTTGAGGTGCCCTGATCGCGCGTCAGGACGTTGGCGTTGCCGTGCAGGCAAAGCGAACGATCGTCTGCATCAGCAGGGTCGTACCACCCGCCGCAGGAGAGCCGCACGACGCCCGCGCTTATACCGTCGGTTATTGTCGCGCCCGCAAGACAAGCACCGCGGCGGCTGAACACCCGAACCACATCGCCCTCGCGAATGCCGCGCGCTTCGGCATCGCTCGGATGAATTGCGATCGCCTCGCGTCCGGCGATCTTACCCTCGGCGCTAACCGGGCCGCCGTCCATTTGGCTGTGAAGCTTGTGCCGCGGCTGGCTCGATACGAGGTGCAAGGGATAGTCCCCGGCATCCGCGCCGCCAAGCCACTCCCACGGTTCCATCCATGTCGGATGTGGTGGACAATCATCGTATGCGAACCCGGCGATTTTCTTCGAATAGAGCTCGATCTTTCCGGAGGGTGTCGTCAGCTTGTGGAGTTCGGGATCTCCACGGAAGTTCGCGAGCATCACATAGGCATCGGACGAGGCCGGTATCTCAAGAAAGCCGTTCTCCCAAAACCTGTCGAAATCCGGCAACGCGATCGCATTGGCGCCGGCGCGGTAGCGGCATTGATCGTAGAGATAGCGGAGCCAGGACCACTCATTCCTTCGCTGAGAGAAGGTTTCGGCAAAGCCTAGGCGCTGTGCCAGGGCGGTAAATATGTCAAAGTCATTGCGCGCCTCGCCGATCGGCGCAATCGCCTGCTGCATGGCGATGATGAAGTTATCGCGCCGCGCGCCACCGATGTCGTTGCGCTCCAGCGAGGTGGTCGCAGGCAGAACAATATCGGCATGGCGCGCTGTCGCGGTCCACCAGGGCTCGTTGACAACCACGGTTTCGGGCTTCTGCCAGGCCCGTCGTAGCTTGTTGGTGTCTTGATGATGATGGAAAGGATTGCCCCCGGCCCAATAGACCAAGCGAATGTCCGGATAGTGGCTGCGCCTGCCATTGAAGTCGAACGGCTCGCCGCCATGCAGGAGGCAGTCCGATATCCGCGCCGCCGGGATCGTCACATCGATAGGATTTCTAATACCCTCCATCACCGGTGGCGTGAAGGCGAGTGGCCGCTCGGCGATTCCAGCCGCTGAGCCATAACCGAATCCGAAGCCCCCGCCCGGCAGCCCGATTTGGCCGAGAGCGGCAGCCAAAAGCACGACCGCCCAATAGGGCTGCTCCCCGTGATGTGCGCGCTGCAGCGACCATGACGCGGTGACCATGGTGCGCCCTTGCGCCATACGCTGCGCGAGGCCGCGAATAACTTCGGCAGATACGCCGGTGATGGCCGCGGCCCAACCCCCGTCCTTCGGCTGGCCATCGCTCTCGCCCATCAGATACCCCATCACGCGCTCAAAGCCGCTGCAGTGCGTGGCCAGAAACGTCCGGTCATGAAGTTCCTCTGTGACGAGTGTGTGCGTCAGCGCGAGCAGCAACGCCGTATCGGTGTTCGGCCGGATCGGAATCCATTGAGAGGCGGCCGCCTGTGGGCCGTCTTCGCGGATCGGGCTGATGCTGATCACTTCGACGCCTGCCCGCGCAAGTTCGGCAATCCAGCCGCTGGTGGTGTGCGAGGCGCAGCCGCCCTTGCTGACTTGGGTGTTCTTGGGGTTGGCGCCGCCGAACAGCACCATCAGCTTGGCATGCTGCGCGATCGAGGACCACGACGTCAGCGGGCCCGTGACGGCCTGCGCGCTGCCGAGAATATGCGGCAGGAACGCCAGCGCCGCGCCGAAGCTGTAATTCATTACCTGATCGGTGTAACCGCCCGCGGCCGCCAGAAAACGGTGCAGCTGCGTGCGCGCCTCGTGAAAGATCCCGGCCGAGGACCAGCCTTGGGAGCCGCCCATAATGGCGCAGTTGCCGTGCGTCCGCCGGACTCGGTCGATCTCGGCGGCCACCAAATCTAGCGCGCTGTCCCATGAGACCGGAACAAATGGCTCATTGCCGCGTCCGCGGCTGGCACCGGGCCCGTTGCGAAGCCAACCCTCGCGGACCATCGGTCGCATAACACGCGATTTCGAATGCACGCCGTGCGGTATCGCCTC
>JASHRR010000629.1 GCA_030037185.1 Xanthobacteraceae bacterium
ACGCGCGCCTCCAAGCTGGTCTCGGCCGCGACCTCGTTTCCGGTCCAGTACAACAAGGCGATCGTTGGCCGTAACGCCTTCGCGCACGAATCGGGGATTCACCAGGACGGCATGCTCAAGCATACCCAGACCTACGAGATCATGACGCCGGAGAGCGTCGGGGTGAAGCAGACCTCGCTCGTCATGGGCAAGCATTCCGGCCGCCATGCCTTCATCCACAAGCTGAAGGATCTGGGCTATGAGCTTGCCGGCAATCAGCTCGAAGACGCTTTCGTGCGCTTCAAGGCGCTCGCTGACCGCAAGAAGCACGTCTATGACGAGGACATCGAGGCGCTGGTGGACGAGGAGATCGCGACCGCCCAGGACCGCATCAAGCTCATCTCGCTCTCAATCATCGCCGGAACCCGCGGGCCCCAGCGCGCCACGATGAAGCTTGACATCGACGGCCGGACTGCGATCGAGGAATGCGAAGGCAACGGTCCGGTGGACGCGACCTTCAACTGCATCAAGGCGCTCGTCCCGCATGACGCGACATTAGAGCTTTACCAGGTGCACGCGGTAACTGAAGGTACCGACGCGCAGGCCGAAGTGTCGGTTCGGCTGTCCGAGAGCGGCAAGTCAGTGACCGCGAAGGGGGCCGATCCGGATACGCTCGTAGCTTCCGCCAATGCCTATCTCGGCGCTCTCAACAAGCTCATGATCAAGCGCCAGCGCGGCAAACCGGAAGCCATGGTGGCGCAGTAGCGCAGCCGGGGCGGGTCGCCGCCGTTGTTGTGATAAATCGCGATCCGGCGCGGGATTGACAATGGTATGGCGTCGCATACGCTTCGTAGCGCGGATCCGTTCGATTGAATGGCGGTTAACTTGCGGTACGAAGCGGCCATTGGGGTAATGCCAAATCAGACCCGAGCGGCGCCACGGCGCCTCCTGGTCGTCCGCATTACCCATTGGATCGCCGTGCTGAGCGTGCTTGCCCTGCTTGTCAGCGGCGCTGGTATTCTCATATCCCACCCGCGCCTCTACTGGGGCGAAGCCGGGAATATCGGCACCGAGTCGCTCCTCGACCTTCCAATTCCGTTCGTCATCGGTCCCTCAGTGTGGAACCGGCCCATCCACTTCCTCGCGGCATGGGTTCTGGTTTTGGCGGGTCTTGCCTACGCGGTCGGCGGTTGCGTCACGCGGCACTTCCGGGAGGATCTGCTGCCCGCCAGAGCGGACCTCCGCTGGGGCCGCATCGCCGGCGTCATCTCGGATCATCTGCGCTGGAAGCGGGCGGATGACACCTGGACCTATAACGTGTTGCAGCGCCTGACCTATCTTGCGGTGACATTTGTCCTGTTCCCGGGGATCGTATGGACCGGCTTGGCGATGTCGTTCGGAGTTACCTCGGTGTTTCCCACCTTGGCGACGGCTTTGGGCGGTCACCAGTCTGCGCGCACCCTTCACTTCGTCCTTGTCGGCCTCCTCGTACTGTTTCTGATCGTACACATTGTGATGCTGTGGCTTGTCGGATTCGCGAGCCACCTGCGCGCCATGATAACGGGATACATACCGCCGGACAGGAGGGCGGGATGAGCCGCCTGCTCACGCGACGCACGCTTGTCACGGCCGGCATCACGGCAGCGGGCGCATCGGGGGTTGCCGCTGCGGGATATCTCGCGGACCGTTACGGCCTGATCCCGCCCGATCACGACGGCCTGCTCGGGATCGGCGAAACGCTAACCTATGCGTCGCAGCGTCTTCTCACGTCTCGTTATTCGCTGATGCGCGAATTCAAGCGCAGCGAAATCTCGAAGTCTGCGCCGGTGAACGGCCCTGCTCCCAAGGACGAGGCATACCAAAGCCTGCTCGCCGAGGGCTTCAAGGACTGGCGCCTGAAGGTCGAGGGATTGGTCGCCCACCCTGCGTCCTTTTCTCTCGAACAGCTAAAGGGCCTCCCGACGGAAAGCCACATCCTGCTGCACGCCTGCGAGGAAGGCTGGTCCTTCATCGCCGAATGGATCGGCGTGCGTCTTTCCCATGTGCTGGCTGCTGTCGAAACCCGCCCGGAGGCGCGATACGTCGCCCTTATTCCCTTCGCGAACCCGAGTCAAAGCGGCCTTGTGCGCATATTATGGGACACCATCGACATGGCCGACGCCTTGCATCCGCAGACGCTACTCGCCTACGGCATGAATGGCGAGCCATTGCCCGCAGACCATGGCGCTCCTGTTCGCCTTCGGCTCGGGCGCCATCTTGGCTACAAGAATACCAAATACCTGTCGCAAATCATCGTCACCGACCGCAGGGACTACTACCGGAAAGGCCGCGGTACCTGGTACGGCGGGATTTGAATCCGGCCGCCTTTCGGGTTCGACCGACCCAATCTTATCCAGTCGGGGTGGCCGGGCGGTATCCCTGACCCAGCAGGGTGCGCCCTTAGGTCTCCCTTAGGTCGAGCCGGTCAGCCTGCCCGGGCGCTCGCGAGGGGATACTCCAGCATTGGCGGCGGCCGGCCGATCGTCGCAGTGATTGCCCGCGTGCTAACTCGGCGTCGCGGGAGTTTGGCCGGCCGCGCCGGTTTGGAGCATGCCTGCGTCTGAGGCCACTTGGTTTGGTATCTGAACACCAACGGCCAAGGTCGAGAACCCGTTTCCTCGGTCTACAGACACATGGATTTTTTCCGGATCGATCGAAACGTGCCGGCTCACGACGGCAAGAATTTCGTCTTTCAGCGTCGTGATCAGCGACGATTGGCTGACCATGCGGCGCTCGTATTCGAGCAAAATTTGCAGCCGTTCGCGCGCGACCGGCGCCGAACTGATGGGCTTAAGGAAACGGAATAGCCTCATGCCGCTCTCCGTCCGAAGATTTTAGTGAGCAACCCCTTTTTCTCGGTCGGAATCATCATTTCGATCTCTTCGCCGGCCAGCCGCCGCGCCGCATCCATATAGGCGTGTGCCGGGGCGCTCTGCTGGCCGCAGATCGTGATCGGGGCGCCGAGATTGGAGGCGCGCAGCACCTCCTCACTTTCGGGAATTACACCGAGCAGCGGTATTGAAAGGATCTCAAGCACGTCCTGGATGTTGAGCATTTCTCCGCGCGCCGCCCGCCCCGGGTCAAAGCGGGCGACGAGCAGGTGCTTGGCCATGCGCTCGCCGCGCTCGGCCTTCTCGGTCTTGGAATCCAACAATCCGATGATGCGGTCGGAATCGCGCACCGAAGATACTTCGGGATTGGTGACAATGACGGCTTCGTCAGCATACCGCATCGCGAGCGTCGCGCCGCGCTCAATGCCGGCCGGGCTGTCGCAGACAACCCAATCGAATCGCGAACGCAAATCGAAGATCACCCGCGCGATGCCTTCCTCCGTCAGCGCGTCCTTGTCGCGGGTTTGCGAGGCCGGAAGCAGGTACAGCGTCTCGAGGCGCTTGTCGCGGATCAACGCCTGCGGCAGCTTGGCGACGCCCTGGACGACGTTGATCAGGTCGAACACCACCCGTCGTTCGGCGCCCATCACCAGATCGAGGTTGCGCAGTCCGACGTCGAAATCCACAACGACGACGTTGTGTCCCATCCGCGCCAGTGCGGCGCCCAGCGCGGCGGTTGACGTCGTCTTGCCGACACCGCCTTTGCCGGATGTTACGACGATTACTTTGCCCATTTCGTCACCTCCAACCGCCTATCGGTCTATCTCAGCAATAAAAAGTGTCTCGTCCGCGAGCCATGCCTGGATCGGCTTGCTTCGCAGGTCCGCGTCAAGGTCCTCGGCCGTGCGATAATATCCATCGATCGCCAGAAGCTCGGCTTCGAGATGCTGGCAGAAGATGCGCGCCTGGCGGTCGCCCGATGTGCCGGCCATGGCGCGGCCGCGCAGGGTGCCGTAGATGTGAATGGATCCCCCAGCCATCACTTCGGCGCCCGACCCGACCGATCCCAGCACGGTCACGTCGCCGTACGGATGGAAGATCGCCTGGCCGGAGCGGATCGGGCTTTCAACCAGCAGCGATGTGGGCGCGCGCTCCTGCCCTGCAGCCGGCTGGGACCGGGCATTGACCGTCTCGACAGGTGCGGGCCGGCCGCCGCTCACCAGCGGGGGCAGACCCGAGCCGAGCTTCTCGGCGGCGACCCCCTCGAGCCCCATGATCCTGATGCCGCGCGTTCCCAGTTCGACAATCAGATGGCCGATGGCGGAACTTGTCAGCGTCACCGCAGAAAGGTCGAGCACCACCGGCCGCCCGGCGAAAAAACCGGTGGACCCGCGCAGCCACGTGTCGAGCTCTTCGAGCCAGTCGGCGATCGGCGGTTCCGGTGCGAGCGCGAAGGCCATATAGGACCGCCCCCGCAACGGCATGGCCGCACGTTGACGAGCGGCGCTAAGGACTGTGACCTCACTCACTTGACGGCTCCTGACCGGCGAATCGATTCGACGCGGTTTGCGGCGATTGAGCACCGGCCGCACCCCGCCAGCAACGGAAATCTGGCTGATTCGCTGTTATTCCCCAAGCCACGGCATTACCGCGGCAACACGAAGGCGGCCATTGCGGCCGGGTGCTCAAGTCATGCAGCCCCACGTACTTCTCCACTGTTTGGCGGAGGCACCCGCACTCCGTCCGCCGCATACTCGGTGAGCTTGTTGCGCAGGGTACGAATCGAGATACCCAGAACATTGGCGGCATGGGTCCGGTTGCCGAGGCAGTGTTTGAGCGTCGCGAGGATGAGATCGCGTTCGACGTCGGCGACGGTACGACCGACCAGGGCGCGCGTGACCGCCTGCACGGTCAGCGCCGTATGTGCGACCTGGGCCATCGCCTCATTGCGATCGACAAATTCATGAGCGTCGTCGGCAACGGCTGCCAATATCGCGGCAATGATGTTAGGATCAGGCGTCAGCGGGATGTATTCCTTGGCGCCGGCGTCGATGGCCGAGATCGCGGCGTCGGCGTCGTCGCGCGTGCCGCAGGCCACGATCGGCACATGAATGCGCGCGGCTTCGAGTCGCAAGACGAGGTCGCGGATATCGATCTCAATATCGGCCATCAACAGGTCGGCGGCGCTACCTGAACTCAACATCGCGATGGCGGCGTCAATGCGATCCGCATGGATCATGGACGCGCCCTTGTCCACGGCGATCTTCGTCGCCGTGGCAAGCGGCCCGTTGAGGGTTGCGACGATCAGCAACCTCATGCCCTGCCTCCTTCGGCTTTGCGCGCTCTCTTTAACATCGCAACAGCGACGGGTGGCTTGTCCCATGAGCAAGCCTTGTCGTCGCCCGACGTCACGATGGCGGAATGACGGCGAGCGCCGGTGCGACGATCGGCTAGGCAAATTTTGCCGGGTAGATGATTTAGATTGGGTTAACAGTGCCCTTGAATCACGGCGAGCGTGACGATTCTGGGGGTCGAAATGCCCGCGCTGTGCCCAGCCAGACGCGGGCCGACCCCGCGTCAACATTTCGACATCGTCAATACCCAGGTTCCGCAGACCCCGCAGCGGGCGCACAAGTCGCGGCTTAGGCAAATCTTAAGCCGCGCAGGATAGGTTTCCCGCCAGGTAGTCAGCTGTCGTCTCTCTTGAAGTGCGTGAGAGTGGTATGAACGAGCCCCACCGCCCGAGGGTGAAGTACGTTATCGGGCCCGATGGAAGTCCGCTTACGATTGCCGACCTTCCAGCGCCGGGAACGAAACGCTGGGTGATTCGTCGCAAAGCGGAAGTCGTTGCGGCCGTGCGCGGAGGCCTTCTTTCGCTCGAGGAGGCCTGTAGCCGCTATACGTTGACTGTCGAGGAATTCCTGGCTTGGCAATACTCGATCGACCGCCACGGCCTTGCTGGTCTGCGCACCACCCGCATTCAGCAATACCGCCAATAAACGCCGCTTCGCGGTGCCCGTGCCTCTCGCGGACATCCACGTATCCCGCTCCCCACCCCGGCTCGGCCGACGGATCCAAATCAAGCGCTTGCGCAGTCTGGTGGTGGATGTCGGCCGATGGCAAGCGAAAAGCCCCGCGTTCGGCAGCGCGGGCAGTTGGTAGCTGCAATCATCGACGCGGCCAAAGCGATATGGGATGCAAGCCGGGGCGGCCCGACCAAACATCATAGATATCTAACCGGAGCCCGAGCTTTCGCCGGCAAGCGCCGGCCAAGAGGTGCTGGCGCCTGCCTTGCGGGACCACATGGCCGAACACGGCGGCGAGCTGCGCGGCAGGGCGCCTAGCAACCCCGCGCCCCGCTCCCTCTTATGGGAGCTGGCGGCTCGATGAGCGGGGGAGGTCGATCTTTCCGGACGGCTTTCACGGTAAGGTCGCGCAGTTTCATGGGGTCGAGTACGCCGGTCTTGGCGAAGGCGATAATACGGTTGGCGACAACTAACACAGCCGGGTCGTTTCGATCCGCCAATCTCAACTCGTTCAGCACCGCTTCGAACGCATCAACCAGGATGCCCGCGTCTGTCGCAAGATAGCTGTCCTCGTTATTGGCAACGACAAGCCTAATTGGCATGCGTGTTTCCTTCGCTCGCCCACTGAAACGTTGGGTTGGCGGCATATGGTGGAACAAAAAAGAAAGCGCGCGAGATGTTTAATCCAACATCTGCATTAAATATAACGCGTCAGACATAGCACACTTGTCACGAAAATGACAGATTAGTGGCGAGACCGACTTGTCGCTGTGGATAACATTGGGGATAAAGCTGCCTGAGACGCATGGTGCTGCTCGGGCAGGAGCACCCGACCGCCATCTGCATTGTTTTCCATCCCAATCAGCGGGAGACAGGACATGGACTGTCCTATTTGCGGCGCCGTCGCAGAGAGAATCGCGGCGACATTCGCGAGCGTCGGCATTGCTTGCCCGATGTGTGGCGAATTCGATGTCGCAAGCTCGGTCATCGCCAGTGGGCAGTTGCAGGGACTTGCACTGGAGGAACGGGCCGATGTCTTGGGCCGGGCGCAACGTTCGGCAGAGCCGGGCGCACGCCCTATGATCACACCCTATCTGCTCGCTTAGGACGGCACCGGGCGCGTTTCGGGGACCGCCGCCCCACTGCGGCCGTGCGGCCCCGATCGGGTCTTTTTCTGCAGCGCCAGGGATGGTCACTTTCCCGTTATGTCGGCAACCCGATGCAGAGTTCGGCGTTAATAAGCGCGCTTTGCGCCCGGGCCGCACGCCACGGCCCTCGCGTTTCTCCCCGCTAACACGGAGTGCGATATGCCTGACACGGAGCTTATATCGTTCGCTAACGAGTTACGAACCCGCGCCGAGGAAATCTTGGTTCGAGCAGCGGGCGCGGATGACCCGGAAGTCCAAGGGATGATGCGCGTAGTCGCGGCGGGCTACCAGAAACTGGCGCGGCGGGTCGAGCAGCGCGTTCGCGAGGCCGAAACCGCGTAGCCGGCTGGGGTGCTTTTTCGTCCTGTCGTTCTGTTGCCTCGCCCCCGAAGTCCGCGCCGTCGGTCCCGGCTCTCCCGGGGCACCATCGGCCAGTCAGACGTTCGCTTATGAGCGGCAAAGACGGGTGAGGGACCTTTGGCGTTATGTCGGAAATCCTACGCGTTGATGGCTTAAGGTCGTCAGATCGTCACATGCGACATGTCAGTATCCGGGTGTGTGCGGCCGTTTCCCTGTTCTCCGGCCGCACGCGCCCCGGCTCCCTTTTCAGACCCTCAGCGCGGGAGCCGGGGTTTTTTGCATAGCCTCCCGCATTCCGCAAGACTCGACGGGAGTTTTTCACCACGAAAAAACGCCCAGGGAGGCGCCGCGGTGGTGTGTTTTTCCGAGCTTGGCATCTAAGGTCTATGACGCGGGTGGCTTACCGTCCGCGCCGATGTCGCAAACGCAGCCAAGCGCGGGTTCCCGCGTCGATGAGGGATGCTTAGCCCGGTGCTGTGGAACGGTGGTTGCTGCTTGTGGCAGAGAACGCCGTGCCCGAAGAAGCCTGACGCGCAATAGCTATCTTCTCCCCATGAGGTCGAGGCTTGGACGATAACAGCATGTTCTAGATGGTCGTTTGGCGACGGATCGAATAGGGGAGGCGCGGCAGGCCGTGCCTCACCGGTTCGGGGGGAAGCATGCACTTTCGATTCTCGATCGCTTCGTTTCGGGCATTTGCATGACAGATCGCGAGGGCCAAACCGGGCGCAACAGCCCGTCAGCTGTCCGGAGTCGTCCTCAACATCTACGACCGTCATCGATGGCGTTTGCCTTGTGGATGACCCAATGTATGCTGGCTCGAGCCGCGGGGGCGCTGAAATGATCGACCGAGCACACTCTCCCAAGATTGAGTGTTACGATATTCGGGAGGACAAACCTGCCGCAAAGCCGAACCCGTTCACGCGAGGTGAGCAGGTCCGCTTGCGCGATGGGACAGCGACCAGCGGGATCGTGCGCCGGATACTCGGCAATGAAGTTCTCGTCGCCTGGGACGGCATTCCCGGGGATCCACAATGGTACCATCAAGATTACGTCGCAGCGGAAAAGAAACCGGTCGAGCGCGGACGCCCGCCCGCTGCTGCGGAGCGTAGGCCGGAGGCAACACCAAACCCATTCAAAATCGATGAGGCGGTGCGCTTGCGCGATGGGACAGCGGCGAACGGGATCGTTACGGCAATATTCGGCAGTGAAGTTCGCATCGCATGGGAGGGCGTTCCGGGCGATCCGCAGTGGTATCATCAGGATTTCGTTTTAGCGCAAAAGAGAGCCGCGCAACGCGCGCCCGCTCTAAAGGAAAATCAAGCAGAAACGGACATCGTTGATCAGGCATGTCGTCTTGTCGCAACAATGGACGACTGGCAGAGGCAGAGTTTCATCGCCCGCATCCGGGCGACCTACAAATGAGCAGTCGGCTGTCCGGCCTGCCATCTGGATGGCAAATTAATGACCGCAGGGCGTATCCGCCGGGCCGAGCTCGTACACGACAGCTTATTTGACCGCCGCATGGCTGCTTGTCGTCCATTGCTTCCATCCGGTTTGCGAGGTCCAGCGAGAGCTGACGGGGCGGACTCATCGCTGATACATCGAGGACATGAAGCGCAACCTCATTGGATGACCTCATCGGCCTGTGCAAGCAGGCTTGGCGAGATCGTGACGCCAAGCGATTTTGCGATTGTCTGATTGATCACCAGTTCAAGCCTGGCGGATTGCACCAGCGGCAT
Source organism: Xanthobacteraceae bacterium (assembly GCA_030037185.1). The sequence continues at coordinate 9,126 of JASHRR010000629.1, forward strand.
ATCGGCCGGTTTCGCGCCCTTGAGAATCTGCCCGACATAGACACCGGCCTGACGCCAGGCCTCAGGTCGGCTGGCGCCGTAGCTGATCAATCCCGCCGCAGCGACGTCGGCGCGGCGTTCGAACATTGCCGGAATTCCGTCACGCAGCGTGAGTGCAATAATGTCGTCGGCATCGCTGGCGAAAACCGCTGATGGGGCGACCACCAGGGCGTCGGCGCGGCGTTCGCCGAATTTGATGAAGGCCGCTTCGTAATCGCGATCGGCGCCGACCTCCCCGAGAACGATTTGCCAGCCGAGCGCCGCGGTGGCGGCCCGCAGTTCGCTCCGGCGTTCCTCAATTGCCCGCAGCAGCGCCGCGTCAGAGGCGTATTCACGGGCATCCGGCGCGAGATAACCGATTGTCCTCGTCGCCGGGACCAGATCGCCCAGAAATTCGAGCCTCCTGCGCATCAGGCCGGCCGTGATGAAGGTCACACCAGTCAGATTGCCGCCGGGCTGTTTCTCGTTCGCGGCGAGGCCGAGCTTTGCCAGATCGATGCCGGACACGGCGACGATCGGAATCGTGGCAGTCGCGGTCCTTGCGGCGAGGGCCGCGGCGGCTCCGCCGGCAACAATGAGAGCGACCGGTTGGCTGACAAGATCGGCAGCGAGCATTGCCAATTGATCGAGCCGGCCATTGGCAAACCGGTAATCCACCGCCAGATTCTGCGCCTCCACCAAGCCCTGCTGCTCCAGGCCCTGGGCGAATCCGGCCGCGTCGAACGCATAGCTCTCGGCCGTGGCAGCGTGCAGGAAGCCGATCAACGGCAGCTGCCGCGGCTCGCCGGCGGCGCGTGGCGCCACCAGGACGGCGCTGCCGAGAAGGGAGACAAACCGTCTTCTCGCGATGCTCATGCGTGAACGCTTTCAACGATGGCGAACTCAGCAAAGCTGATGAGGCTGTCGAGCGTCACCGCCGATGGCGGGTTTCGTTGAGTTTCGGGCCGGTCGCCAGAACCCGGCGGCTCAACCCACCCTATTGATCCGGTTGGTTCAACCCATTCCTCACCCGCTACACCGGCGCACAGAACAAATGCTCGACCTTGAGCCCGAGGCGGGCATGAAGTTCGTCGGCTATCCTCTGCCGATGGCAATGGGCCGGGTCGCGCTCGTAGCAGAGCAGGCACAGCGGCCGGCGCGATCGCATTACGGCGGCCTTTGCCAGTGCGGTCAACTCATCGAGTTCGTGCTGCGCCTCCGGCGCCTTCAAGTGACGCTCGAAAATCCGCAGCATTTTGTCAGCATGACCGCTGCGCGCCGCCAGTCGCCCTTCTTTCGGGGTGCCAAGCTTCTGCAGATGCACGTAGCCGATGCCGCGCTCATCGAGTCCGGCGGCGAGCTGGCGTTTCGAGAACCCGGGGCGTCGCGAGGCCGCGACGGCGCGGACATCGACCACGAGCCCGACCCGCGCCTGCGTCAGTGCATCGAAAAAGGGGCCTGCGGTTGTGTGCTCGTAGCCGATGGTGAACAGCGGTTTCACGACCTCTCAGTGTCAGGTCAGATATTTACTGAACCACTCGAGCGTGCGCTGCCAGGCCAGTTTGGCCGCCGCGTCATCGTAGCGAGGTGTGGTGTCGTTGTGAAAGCCATGATTGGCTCCCTTGTAGATGAAGCCTTCGTGCGGCACGTGCGCGGCAGCGAGTGCCTTATCGAAATCCGGCCACCCCGAGGTGATGCGCGTGTCAAGCTCGCCGTACTGCGCAAGGATAGGCGCCTTGATTTTGGCCGCCTCGGCGGCGCTCGGCTGACTGCCGTAGAACGGAACGGCAGCCGCAAGATCGCCGCCCATCCGCACCGCCAGTTGATTGACAACGCTGCCGCCGAAGCAAAATCCGACCGCGCCGAGCTTGCCCGTGGACTCGGGGCGCGCTTTGAGCCACATGGCGGCGGCAAGGAAATCTTCCCTCATCTTGCCATTATCGACTTGGCGGAAAAGCTCCGCGCCTTTCTCGTCGTCTCCCGGATAGCCGCCCACCGAGGTGAGCCCGTCAGGCGCGAAGGCGATGTAATTGGCGACCGCGAGCCGTCGTGCGACGTCTTCGATATACGGATTGAGGCCACGGTTCTCGTGGATAACCAGCACGACGGGCCGCTTTCCAGACGCATTGGCCGGACGCACCAGATAGCCCTTGATGCTTCCATTGCCCTGGGGTGACGGAATGGTGGCGGCCTCACCCTTGATCCGGCTGTCGTCTCTTTGAACCTGGACTGCCCACGCGTAGTTTGGCCGCAGCATCTCAAAGAGTGCCGTCGCGGTCACGCCGCCGACCGCAAACTTCTGCGCGCCGTCCAGAAAATCGCGGCGGCTGATTCCACCATGCACGTATTGATCAAACAGGTTGAGCAGCTCTTGCGGGAAATCCGCTGCTTTTTTCCGTTCCATGGGTTCTTCCCTCTAATGTGGTCGATGCGCTCGCGGGCCGGCCGAGGTGTGCAGGATATCACGCATGGGCCGGTTGTCACACCCGCGTAGGGTCGGCACATGCAAGCATGCCGCAAGACATCTCGCGTCGGCGCCGCGCACAGCGCGTCAGGTCAGCTCACTCAGCTGGCGCAAAACCTCCCGTCGGGGAAAGCCCGATATCACGGCTCGGACCGGAACGCTGCCTATTCTTCGTTTGCCTAAAAACACCAAGACATGACGGGCCAGCGCTTGCGCGCCCCCCGAGAAGCGGGCCTCAGTAGCGCCAATGCCCTGCGGCCGGTAACGTTTCAGCCTATTTGCAAGCGGCTGCGTCCTTCAACTCGAGCTGCGACATGGTTCCGGTCACGACGAAGTCGCCGTAATCGAGGCTGAGCGCACGCGAAACGCCGTTCTCATAGAGCTCGAAGCCGATGGCATAGGCCGGGGTTTGTTCCCCGGTCTTGGCCGCGGCTTGATCGAAATAGCTGATCGTGACGGGCCAGCGCTTGAGAGCGGCGAGGGTCGCATTGCCGGCGGCGGCATCGTCCGGCAATTTCTCGCCGGGCGCGATCACATTGCCGATGACCGCCAGCGTCGAGAACACTTTGTCGCCGGACTCCGAGCCGTCGAACACCGACAGCTCAAGCAACTTCTTGCCAGCCTCCGCTGCCTCGATCACGCGCCTGACATGTTCGGTCGGGAACACGATTTTGGCGTCGAGGTCGAAGCTCTTCGGCGCCGGCTTCGAGAGCCTGACCGACACCCCCGAACTGTCGCGACCGGCGCTGCCATCAACGGTATCGACGACGCGTTCGTTAACCTTGTTTTCGGAATTGAAGCGGAACGACTTGGCATCGCCATCCTCCCAGGTGGCGGCGCGCAGGTCGCTCAGCGCCATCTTGCCTTCGCCGCTGTCGATCTCTGACACCTGTCGGAACTGCAGCGCGTAGCCCTCGCAAGCGCTGCCGGTGAAGTCATAAAGAATGCGTCCACGCACCGCCTCGATCGGTCGCTTGCCATGGGACTTCAAGAGTTTGAGGTCATAGACGGCGCGATGCGGCGCGAGCGCCGCAGCTGCTTCGGCCGTGCTCGCCGCACCCAAGCACGCCGCTGAAATCAAGGAGGCGGCAGCCACCTGCAAAGCGATTCTAACGCGCATCCTCAAAACCTCCTCACATCGCCAGCGCAAAATCCCGGCGATTTCTGCTGCCCGCCCAAGCGTCCAACATAAGATTCGCAAGATTGCGGCGCAACCCGGATGGTGTCGCCCCGCCGATCTATTTATGGCACGAACCCAATCGTCAGGCCGGGAGCCGCCACAAAATCCGTTAATTTACCATAGCTGGAATTGGCGGACCCGTCGCGCCGCTTCCTTGACGCATGCCAGGGCGTTCGCACCTCGCCCTCACCGTTCCCCGCGATGCGGGCAGGTCGGATTTTGCGCGATCTTCCGGCAAATTCTTAAGGTGAGGGAGCCTCGCCACCGGCTATGAAATCGCAAATTTTGGGCCTACCGAACAGGCCCCTCATTCCTGACCCTCTCCGCGCCGGCCGGAACAGGGCGTGGCGGCGCGCTGGCACCGCTTGCAAGGCGTGCCGTGATGAGCGAATGTCCGCCAAGTTGCAATCAACTCAACGGTGGGGCATGCCCGGAGCCATCGACAAGAAGCTTGAGGAATTAGGGATTGAACTGCCTGTTCCAGCGGCGCCCATTGCCAATTATGTGGGCTTTGTGCGCAGCGGGCGCCTGCTGTTCGTCTCCGGCCAGGTGTGTGACGTTGACGGCGGCTTGGTCGCCACCGGCAAGCTTGGCTCGCAGGTCACGATCGAACAGGGCCAGTCCGCCGCCCGCGCCTGTGCAGTCAACCTGCTGGCGCAGGTCAAGGCCGCGCTCGGCGATCTCGACAAAGTGGTCCGCGTGGTACGCCTTGGAGGCTTCATCAATTCGGCGCCAGATTTCCTGGAGGGCCCCAAGGTGATGAACGGCGCATCGGACCTCATGGTGGCGGTATTCGGCGAAAAAGGCCGCCACGCGCGTACCACCGTGGGTGTCGCGGTGTTGCCACGCGACGCGGCGGTCGAGGTCGAGGGAATGTTCGAAGTCTCGTGAGCGACGGCCCCCGAGAGCAGGTCGCCGGGCGCATTCCGGCGCACCCTCCGCTACTGGCCCGAGGATCGCATTCCGTCCTTTCATGGCTGATGGCCCGCCCGATCGCCCATCGCGGGCTGCATGATCCTGCGCAAGGAATAATCGAGAACACGGCATCCGCCGCGCGCGCGGCCATCGCGGGCCGATACGGCATCGAGGCCGACCTGCAGGCGAGCGCCGATGGGGAGGCCATGGTCCACCATGACGATACCCTCGGGCGGCTGACCGACGGCGATGGCGCACTGCGCAACATGTCCGCAGCGGCGCTCAAGCAGGTGGCGTTCCGCGCGACCTCCGACCGCATGATGGCGCTCGGGGATCTGCTCGATCTCGTGGCCGGGCGCGTTACGCTCGTCCTCGAGCTCAAGAGCCGGTTCGACGGCGACCTGCGGCTCGCGGCGCGAACCGCCCGCGTGCTGGGCGCTTACCGCGGCCCGGTCGCCGTCATGTCATTCGACCCGGCGCTCATCGCGAAGATGCGTCATATTGCGCCGGGCATTGTGCGCGGCATTGCGGCGGGACGGCACTGTCCGCCACTCGTTTGGCATCTACTCAATCCGGCGCAGCGCTTCGAACTGACCTTCCTGCTGCACGGCTGGAAGAGCCGCCCCGCCTTCCTTGCCTATCGAGTGGAGGATCTTGGCGCCATCACGCCGCGGACGGCGCGGCTTGTCGGATTGCCGCTGCTCACCTGGACCGTCCGCGGAGCGCAGGATCGCGCGATGGCGGCCCGCTTCGCGGACCAGATGATTTTTGAGGGATTTCAGGCGTAGCTCCGTTGCAAGGCAACACCGGCGGCCTCTCACGCCATCTGCTTCAGCCGCTCCAGTGCTTCGAGAATCTTCGCCCGCCGGGCGACCGCCTCCTCCCGCTTCTCGCGATCTGCCTCGACCACTTCCTCGCGCGCCCGGGCAATGAATTCCGGGTTAGCAAGCCTGGCGTCGATGCGGTTGATCTCAGCTTCGGCCTTGGCCTTTTCCTTTTCGAGGCGCGCCGTCTCGGCGGCGAGATCGACGATGCCCCTGAGCGGCAGCGCCACGCTATCGCCGCGCACCAGAAGCTGCACGGCGCCGGCGGGCGGCGCGTCCGCGACCGATATATCGGCGATCTTTGCCATGCGCTTGATCACGTCGCTCCAGCCCTGGGCGCGGGCTTCCGTTTCGGCCGCAACAGAGGCCAGCACCATCGGGATCTGCATGGCCGGCGCGATATTCATCTCGGTGCGCACCGAGCGGATCGCCGTGATAACTTCGATGACCCAGCCGATCTCGGCTTCGGCCGCTTCATCCTCAAGCCCGAGGAGCAGCGGCCACGGCGCCAGCGCCAACAGGCTCTCGCGGGCAACGCCGCCCTCGGCGGTGACGCTCCATAACTCCTC
>JASHRR010000630.1 GCA_030037185.1 Xanthobacteraceae bacterium
ATCGTCCGTCGGTGGCGTCCTATTTCGAGCCGCGGTACAACTTCAACGACAGCCTGCAGGGCTATTTGGGTCTGTCCGGCGAGAGCATCTCGTTCCCGAACCGCGCCGCGGCCGAGATTGACTTCTACGGCGGCATCCGGCCGACCTTCGGCAAGCTCGCGCTCGATTTCGGTGCTTGGTACTATTGGTATCCGGGCGGAGATTGCTTCAACGCTGCAGTGCCGGGCGACTGCGCAGCAAATGCGGATCCCCTTACGGGTGGCCTGCCGATCAACGGCAACGTCATCAAGGCTGATCTGAGCTTCTGGGAAATTTACGGCAAGGCCACCTACGCCGTAAACGATCAATTTGCATTCGGTGGCAGCGTATACTGGTCACCCTCCGTCCTGGATTCGGGCGCTGAAGGGACCTACGTGGCCGGGAACGCGAAATACACCCTTCCGACCGTTCTCCCCCACGAAATTGGCTGGTTCATCTCCGCCGATGTCGGCCATTGGTTCCTGGGGACCACTGACAGCTTCTACGCGTTACCCGCCTTCCCAGCCGGCATTCCCTATAAGAGCTATACCAACTGGGACCTCGGCCTCGCGTTTACTTGGAAGCAATTCACGCTCGATCTGCGCTACTTCGACACCGATCTCAGCAAGGGCGACTGCAACGCGTTCACGAGCGCCCAGAACGCCCGGTTCGATGGTTCCTTCACGTCGATCAACCCGAGCGGATTTGGAACGAACTGGTGCGGCGCGACCTTTATCGCCAAGCTTTCGGTTGATCTGACCGGCGCAAACCTCAAGTGAGCGGTTTCGGTCAAGCCGGCCTAATTCGGGATTAGACCTGGATTAGACCCGACCACCGCGTAGATGTTTGGGTTACCCTTTGGCGGCCCGATGCTGGGAGTTGGGCGATATTTGTTGCGCTCCCAGCGGGTGGCGCGCGATTTCCGCAGTTCTACTGAAAAATATAGAATTTACATTTTGCTCGGGCTTGAGGAGGCGCATCCGCAAATAGACTCTGCGAGGCGTACGGAATGGATGCCGTTAACGAGAGCAAGTGAGACATATACCATTCGCGCGGACGGCATCTATTTCTTGATGCAAGATGGTCCAGACGAGGTCGTGTGCCAAATTTCTCTTGATGCACTATCCAAACTTGGCAGAACGACAGGCTTAATCGGACCAACTGAAATCTTTGAAACGGCTAGGGAGACAATCGAGCGTACCGCCAGCAACAAATATGATCGAACAAGTCGTCGCTCTTATGAAGTTGTGACCATCACAACCGATGATCTGGGTCTTGAGGAGCCTTAGCAAAAATCACCGATCAAAGGATAGGCACCGCGCCAGGACCAAACACCCTGACGCTGAACTCACGATTGCTCTACGTCGCGACCACGGAAAATGATTCAAGGGAATGCGATCTTTATACAGGCTGTGACGAGCGTATTGTTTGGCGCGTTGCGATTCCGACACGATGCAGAACGCTCGGTCGGAAAAGTAGCTGCATTCCTGGTGGGGCCGCAATATGCCATGAGTAGGACTTCGTCATCATTGCACTGAGTTGCGCAGTTCGTCGCATCGCAGTTTGAGCGGATGATCCGTACAGCGGAGGGCGAGGCTCCCGGTGGACCGGGCGGTCCCGGCGGCCCGGCCTCCCCTCTCGGACCCGGAGGTCCTGCCTGCCCCGGATTACCCTTCGCTGCCTCCGGCTCATTCCCGCAAGCCACAAGGATGGCGGTCGAAGCGACTACAGAGCTCGATACAATTGAACACCTTTCAGATGCGTCCGGCCCGGCCCTAGCGGCCATCTACAAGAGTCATGCCATCCTGGTCTCACTTTGAGCGTCGGCTCGCTTGGCATAAAAGTTGCTGTGGAAATTATGCCGATCTCCTTGGGCAATACGGCCGCGCGCTATCGCTCCGAACCTGAAACGCGGGAGGGAACAACGGAGCTTGCCGAGCACGCCATGGAAGCCGAGCATGAGCGTGATACTGCGCTTGCGCGCTACCACAATTACGAGATCGCGTCGGCGGCCTTTCAGATTGGAATCGTACTCTACTCGGCCGCCGTCATCACCGGCATGCTGCTGCTGGCCTGGGCCGCCGGCGGCGTCGCAATTTTCGGTATCCTATTTACGACGCTCGGACTGTTTGCTCCCCATGCGCTTCATCTTGGCTGGCCGCGAGGGTAAGGCGAAGCACGCACGGCAAAAGCGCAGCATCGTCACCGCTGCCTCAGCCTCAAGGCACGGCGTTGGGCGTGGCCGGCTTTGCATGCCTGGCCAACTGCCCAACGCGCGGGCCCGGCGGAAAGTAGTAGTCGGTCCCCGGTTCGCCGCCTCGTGGTGTTGCCTGGCGCGCCTGTTCGAAGCCGCAATTAATATGTTCGGCCAGGCGATCAGTCTACGCTACAATTTCTGATGGGGTCAGCCTCGTGTTACGATCGTTTGCAGCCATTGGCCTGGTCCTCCAGGTTGGTAGTTAGGGCAGATGGAGGTGCTCATTCACCGCCATTAGTCCGCCATGTCCTAGAATGTCAAACTTATGGCTCACGCCGAGCGGTCGCGGGCTAGCGTGCGACTGGGCACAAAGGGGGAAATCAAAGAAATGATCGAAAGAGACACAATAGACACGCCGGAAGACCGCGCGCTTTCGCGCGCGATCTTCAAGAAGATCGATGAACTGCGAAGCCGACGTCACTTGGCGACGGATGACGCGGCAAGGCGTGCCATCACCGATCACATCAACGTTCTGGTCAAGAAGCTGAACGGCCCCGAGCCGCTTTTGCGGCAAGAGGTGCTTGCCTTGCTTGAAGGAGAGAACTTGACAGAAATTCCGGCATGAGCCGGGATACGAGCGGCCCGCACCACCGCGAGCCTAAGCCTGGAATCCAGCCCCCCAAGCACCGATGGTGTTCAATGACGTCACCATCGCGT
>JASHRR010000631.1 GCA_030037185.1 Xanthobacteraceae bacterium
ATTCCTCGGCGGGCTGCTCCCCAGCAGAGCCCGCGTCCGCTTTGCCTGATCAGTGACTATGCGGCATCCTATGAAGTTGTTGGAATCCCCTTGATCCAACTTGTCCCGATATTGGTACGTCACAACGGATATGCCTGCGCACTCAGTGGGGTCACCAGGTGGGTTCGTTCTCGCGAGCGTCGAGGGCTAAGGGCGCCATACAGAGTGGACGACGGCAAGAGCATTGTCCTCCTCAATATGCGACATGGAAAAGAGAGGCAATGCGGGCTCGCCCGATGATGACGGCAAGCTCGAGATCAGGGTCAAAGAACGCGGTTGAGATAGGTTGCCACATTTCAACATAAACGCATCGATCGGGGCACGCCCCTTCGCCATGAGGCGACGCGCCAGGGCGCACGCGGCCTTCGGGCCGCACTACCGAAAGAAATTGGGCTCCGGCGGGGGGGCGCGAAGGAAAGTCGGAGCCCGGCTCTCTTTGAGGGATAGAGAGCGCGGAATGGTTGCACCGTGCTACGGCTAATGGCTTTGACTTAAGTCAAACGGCGCTGCGATTTCGGTCTCGTTCGAGGCGAGTTTCGACGCGATGGCGATATTCCTGGTATATGATTAAAGTTTCGATCACACCGTTGAGCAAAGCCCTTGCGGTTGTAACATCACGTCCGTTGCGTTCCAAATCGTCAACGGGCGCCTGTTGCTTCTCAATCCATTGGCGCTGGATCGGTAAGCAGGTCTTGGCCTTTTGCGAGCTTGTCCTCTTCTTCGACCAAAAGCTTTTGAAGGGTCGATCTTGTAGTCGGATCAGCCTCGGACCGGTCTCGGAAGTGATTTATGTTTCTCGGGCTATGAAACCGTCCATCGAGTTCTCCCCCGACGGGGTTCGCCATTGCAAATCTAGATTGTCTACCGTGGTAGGGGCCCCACGCATCAGCCGCCATCAACTCCAGCCGCAAATCACCTGACAACTGCAAGAACAAATTGGCTAGTCCCAATCGGCACTCCGCCGTCCTCTCATTCGGTGCAACAGCCGCGGCCGATGATAGTGCGCGGCTCGACGTGCAAAATATGCGGAATCCGGCACCTGCGGGCCCCCAATTTTTTCGATATGGACTCACTCCATTCTCCCAATTCTTTTCATATGTGAGCCATACGGTAGGCATTTGACGGAAATCAAGTCGTGGAGACAGGGGGCTTGGTCAGACGCACGAGGTCCTGGAGCGGCCGCTACTCGGATTGGGACGGGGGCGCAGACTGGATCATCACGGAGGGTCTTGGAAGGCCGGACTTGTTTGCTCGTGTCGGCGGGGGTCATCTGAAGGCTGAAAATTCGAAGAGCCGGATCGCCGACATTCATAGACACTCGACCCCCCCGCGGCGGGGCACATGAAGCGGTCCCTGTTATTAAATCCGCGAGAGATCGTCAGGTCGGCCATCGAGATCCGCACGAGTGCGTGGATATCCTCTTGCTTGCCCGCAGCTTGCGGGCTCTCGCACGAAGCGTTGGCGCTGAGATCTTCGATACTCCGCGCACCCGGCAGACGATGCGCGGAATCGCTGCCACCTGCACGACGCGAACAACACGCTGGGCCTCGACGCCCGCGAGAACGAACCCACCTGCGCTCAATTTAGTTGACCCACTGAGTGCGCAGGCTGATCCGTTGTGACGCACGAATATCGGCACACTTGGATCAAGGGATCCAACAGCTTCAACACGCGTCGCGGGCCGCCTAAAGGTCATCTCTGTTGTTGATAAGGTCATTTCTGTTGTTGATCACGCGTTTCCGAGAGGCAGCAGTCGTGTCCGTCCAAACATCGATGCGATTCGATGCGGATGAGTCTGAACATGACCAGATCGCGGACAGTCAGATTGCTTCGAGTTTTACGTCGCGAAGGAGGCGCTCTACCTCCTCGCGCCGGCAAAGTCCTGTTCCCGGTCTGAGCAGGGCGGCCGATCCGGCAGCCGCGCCATATCGGAAAGCTTCGTCGAGACCATGCCCTCGATCAAGAGACCAGATCATGGCGCCCAGGAAACTGTCGCCAGCGCCCACGACGCTGACTGGGCTCACTGGCACGGGTATTGCCCGCGCGCGCAGGACCCGATCACGGGTGACCAGCAGCGCACCTTCGTCGCTGAGCGTGAGCGCGATGATCTCGACTTGTCCGCTCTCAATAAGGTCGCGACATGTCGCAATACAATCGGGTTCCCGTTCAAGTTGACGGCCGGTCAACTCCCTGAATTCACGCAAGCTTGGCTTGATGAGATAGACCCCTGCATCGAGCGCGGCTCTCAAAGGCGCGCCTGAGGTATCGATCACGACTTTTGCGCCGGATCGTTTCGCCCCCACGGCGACACGGCTATAGAAGTCGCCCGGCACGCCTGGAGGAAGGCTTCCGCTGGCCACCATAAAGCGAGAGCCCTCGGAGAGCGAAGCCGAGGCGTTGAGACATGTCTGCCATTCTTCGGAGGTCAGACAGGGGCCGGGAAGCACGAATCGATATTGCCGCGCAGATGGCTGTTCGAGAATAGTGAAGTTCTGCCGCGTTTCCTCAGCAATCGGAACGGTCAGGGTCGGGACTGCCTCCCGATCGATGAGATGCCGCAGCAGCTCGCCGAGTGCTCCGCCGGCCGGATAGATTGCGATCACATCGGCGCCGAACCGTTTCATGACACGCGCGACATTGACTCCACCCCCACCAGGATCGTGCCGCACCTTGGCGCATCGCAGCTTGTGGATGGGGGCCAGGCACTCGACGGACGCGGATACATCGATTGACGGGTTGATGGTGAGGGTAATGATGCTCGTCATGCTCGCCGTTACGAGTTTGGTGGGGAATTTGAAATGTGTTTCAATCAGACGCCAGCGCTCTTGCAACAGCGCGCAGAGCGCCTCCCAGATTCCTGATCAACCGGGCCTTACGGTTTGCCACCTTCCGCAATCGCTCGAACCCGCGTCACTGGCAATCGGACAAGCGTCGCGGTACTCGCCCTGTTGGGCAACCCATTTTACGCCGCACCGTTCCGCGCCATCCGTCTTTCCTTGAACCTGTGCACAAGCGGCTTCTGTGAACTGCTACATCCATGCCGGTAGTCGCAGACGGTGATGCACTGCAGCAGCGAGACGTGCGGTCGGCGAGGCTAGGTTTGCGCAACTCACGGCGCGCATTGGCCTGGATATCGGAAGCGCCGGCGGCGGACTGGCCGGCAGCCGCTGCGCATCAAAGTCACGAGCAATTTTGCACCCTGGATCTCGTTATCTTCGACGGACAGAACTCTTCGCCGGTCAAGCGACCAGCTGTATGGCAGCAGCGCCGCTTGCGGTCTGACCAGGTGACCTCGCCGGTCGAAAGCTTGCGCCCGCCACGCCGGCATATTCCTGCAGCTTGTGCAGGAACTCGTCCCCCTGGTGCGGCGCACGGTTCCGTCAGGTATCGGCACCTGGCCGACCGACCGCGGTCTCCTCGCGCGGTTAGAAGGCCAGGAGATCGGTCAGGGTTTGCCGGTCGTGGAGGCGGTGAATCGCCGTAGCAAAGAGCGGGGCGGCGCGTACGGTATCGATCTTGTCTCGGGGCGCATTTACGTCGAGCCGAAACGGTGGAATCGTATCGGTGACAACCAAGCGGTCAATCGCCGGATCGGCAATTATTTCGGCGGCGCCCGGCATGAACAAGCCATGAGCCACAAGCGCAATGACTCGCGTAGCGCCCGCTTTTCGCGCCGCGCGGGCGGCGCGTAGGAGTGTAGCGCCGGTACTGATGAGATCATCAACAATGAGTGCCGTCGCTCCCGCCACGTCGCCGACGAACAGGTCGCCGGTGACGACTCCCGCGCTGCGGTGCTTGTCCGCGAAGCCCTTTCCAACCGGCTTGTCGATGGCGGTCTCCAGCGCCTCACGAAACAGCTCGGCGCGTTTGACCCCCCCGGAATCGGGCGATATCACGCACAGGCGTTCCGTGCTCAGCGCTCTGCCATAGTCGACAAACAGTGGCGTGGCCGTCAACGCTATCGTCGGGCGCCGGAAGGCATTTTCGAATGCGGCGGGATTGTGGACCTCCAGAGTGACGATCGCATCGGTTCCGACAGCCTCGAACAAGGCCGCCACATAACGGTTCGTGATTGGATCGCCAGGCTTTGTACGTCGGTCCTTGCGGGCGTAGCAGAGATAGGGCACGAGCGCGGTGACCCGGGCAGCGCCGGCGTCCTTGACGGTGCCGATGAAGAACAACAAGCGGCATAGCTTGTCGTTCGCGGATTCGGTGGGACCGCCGTGAAGACTTTGCACCACATAAACGTCGGCCCCGCGAACGTTGTCCAGCGGTCGCGCCTTGTGCTCGCCGTCCTCGAAATCTCGCTCTTCGTGGGGTGCCAGCGGCTGGTCAAGCGCCTCCGCAATCTCCTTTCCGAGGCTATCCGTTGCCCGCAGTGCGAATAGCCGAAAGCTGCGATCTCCCGACAAACGGGGTCGCGTGCTTGCTGCCGACCAGAGCTGCGACTGTTTCACGAAAGGGGTACTTTCCGAAATAAGCATTGCGCTCATCGACCTTGAACAACGAGATTTCAACGGCGGCGTGACAGGTGTGCCGTTGTCTACGGTAACGCCGACGATGAGGATTTCGACGATGTGAAAATGTTGTCGCCCAGTTCTCACCGGGGGCGAAGCACGCCAGATCGGCGGCCCCTCAGCCGCCTCTGATCCGGTCGCTCATGTTGCGTCACTTGCGCCGTACCGGGATGGCGTTCACGGAAACCAATCCAGTAACTGCCTGGCAAAACTTGTCAAGGGTGTCCGGCGCCATACCCGACATGATCCGGCGATAGGCTCCGCAATCGACGTGGTGCGGTGGCCAGGGATGTTCATCGCGCTGGCCACCTAAATGGCTGCCGCCTTGCTTCATTTGCCTGCACAATGTCGATGCGTACGAGGATGGCGGAACTGCCGTCAACCTCCGTGTGGCGGCTCCTCTTCCTCATTTGCGGTCAGAATGGTGACAATCCGACTGGCGACGCCCTTTAACGGCGGAGCTGGTTCGAACACGTCGCGATCGCCGCCGAGCCACAAGGAAGCTTCTTCGATGTCCGCGAGGGTCGGCCGAAGCTCCATGATTGGCACCATCGCTGTCGCGTCGAGGTGACCGAGGATTCTCACTACCTCTTCAGCGGTCGCTTGCCGTTGCGCAGCTTGCTCTGCCATTGCGTCCTCCGATGTCGACCGGCGCAGCGGTGCTGCCTTTGAAATACCGTCGCATGAACTCGCCTGGATCGAATACCGTCACCCTGCCAATCGGGAATCCATAGCCACACCGCGTTTGGCATTGTGTCGGACACCCGTTTTGCCAAGTCGTGGGATCAATGCGAAGCGGGCAGCGTCCATGGCCGTCGTCCGTAACATCTCCAACGTCGGCGCGCAGGCTTTCTGAAGCGATGATGGTGGAATTGTAGCGTAAATCAACGCTTCACCGCGTGCGCCGGGGGTGAAGGAACTTTCTTGCCTTGCGTTCCCTCGCTTCGGAGGTCTCGTCAGGACCGGCATCGTCAATCCGCGCTGATCTTCGGAAAGCTTTCGGCGGATAGGGCGCGCCCGAGCAGAGCCAATGTTGTGCCGTTGTGCAGCAGTGCCGCGGCGATCGGGGGAAGAAAGCCCATCGAAGCTGCCACGAAAAGAGCCGTATTTATACCGATTGCAGCGTTGAAGTTGCTGCGAATCAAGGCCATTGCGTTCAAGGCGGCCTCATGGGCATCAGCAACGGCGGCGAGACGATCCTTGACCAACAAGATATCGGCGGTTGCGCGAGCGATGTCTGCGCCGATTGGCATCGCGAGTCCCACGTCCGCTGTGGCCAAAGCTGGAGCGTCATTGATTCCGTCACCCAAATAGGCAACTCTACGTCCGTCGCGCCGCATGCCTTTCACGATCCCCGCCTTTTCCTCCGGCTGAAGCTCGGCAAAGACTTGATCCATGCCGACTGTCGTCCCGATCACATCCGCCCGCTCCTTACGATCGCCGGTGAGCATGACCAGGGAATGAACACCGGATTGGCGCAGGCGCCTAACCGTCTCCGCAGAATCGTCCCGCAATTCGTCCCGCAGCGCGATGATGCCGATCGGCGAAGGGTCGGCGGTGGCGTAAAGAAACATCTTTCCTTGCGCAACGAAGGCCTGGGCAATCGGCTCGTGCTGCCGGAGGCTGATGCATTCATGATCTTCCAAGAAATGCCGGCTACCGATGCGGATCGTCTCGGTCCCGACTTTTGTTCTCAGGCCATGCGCGATGATGACATCGACATCGCCGTGAGGAACGTGCGGCAAGCCTCGCTGACGCGCCGCGCGCACGATGGCGTCCGCAACCGGATGGCGCGAATGTTCCTCGATCGAAGCGGCAAGCCCCATCAGACGCGCTTCGGACCAGAGCTGCGGCGTCAGGGCAACAACGTCAGTGACAGCAAGGTCTCCGCGAGTGAGCGTACCAGTCTTGTCAAAAACGAACGTGTCGATTCGCGACAGTTTTTCGATACTCTGTCCGCCCTTTATCAAGATTCCCCGGTTCGCTCCTTCGGACATGGTAGCCCTAATCACCACAGGCGCATTTAGTTTGATCGCGCATGAGTAATCGATCAGGAACACTGATATGACGCGAGTGATGTCGCCAGTCAGCAAGAATGTCACGGCGGCAAGTCCCAGCGTCAGGAGCACGCGACGGTTGGCCAATTCCTCGGCTAGCCGCTCGGTTTCCGATTTGGCTATCAGCGAGGCGTGTATGAATGCTGCAATCCGCGCGGTAGTCGTCTCGCTACCGACCCGTCGCGCCTTGATCTTTATCCTGCCGCTCTCGATAGCGCTGCCAGCGATGACGTCATAGCCTATTTCCTTGCGCGCAGGTACACTCTCGCCTGTGACTGAAGCTTGGTTGACCTGGGCGACCCCCTCTATGATCACGCCGTCGACGGGCACCAACTCGCCAGTGTTGATAACGACGGTATCTCCCGTTTGGACATCGGCAAACGGCACCTGGATGAGGGCCCCTTCGCGTTCGATCCAGACGGAATGCGGATGCGGGTAAAGCAGGTGCTCGAGCAATTCCGCGGAGCGGCGCTCGGTGGTTTGCTCGACATAGTCGCCGCTCGCCATCATTGTATCGGTCACGAGCGCCGTCACATACCTGCCGAGCATCGCGCCGAGCGAAACGGCAGCCGCATCGAGGACCTCCACCGTGATCCCCTTGGTAGTAAGCGAATGAGCGCCGCGGAAGACCCGTGGTGAAATTGCCGCCCAAGTCAAAAGGCGACCAAACGGCGCCGGGATTAACGCAAGCGACAGCAGACACACGACAGGTAAAACGAGGGGGGCGATGCTGGGCTCTTCATCCTTGGGGGTCCGGCGAAACTGCAAATCGCGCGGCATGATGGCCGAAAGCTTTTGTAGCACCGAGTACCTCGCCGCCGACGTACCGTCGTATTCGATGATCACTGACTCGGCTCCGACCTTAAGGCGGACCGACATGACGCCGACCGAATCGCTGATCAAACTAGCGAAGTGCTCCAAGTCGAGATGCGGACGCCTCAGCAGCGGTATTTTGACCCGCAGTCGCTTTGGTAGCTCATGAACGACGAGGAGTCCGCAATCAGTCCCCCGCCAGTCTCCGATGCCGCCGTCAAGTTTTCGAGAGGATGCATGATCCAATTTTTTTTCCCGCGGTCACCTTTGGTTTTGACCTCGGCATCCTCGCAGCCCTCCCTGGTATCTTCCCGCCGCTCCGGATAGCGTCCAGACCTTATCATCCCGTGGATAGCCGAAATGCGTATTCTACTAACTCGAAAATCGAAAACGCGGTTCCCGAGCTGCACGATTTTGCCGGCACAAGTTGTAGCTGCGTTGGGTTCTCCACGGCCTCGATGGTCTTTCCCCTCCACGCGCCCGCCGCTTCAACGGCAAGTGAGAAAGTTGGGCCTCTGTAACGGGCCGGGGTCGTCAACCCCTCTGTTCACTCGCGAGGCATCACCTCGGTTGTGGTGAACGATAGATGCGCCACCACCAGGCCGGGCAGGTTTTACAAGTTCCGTAAGATCGGGCTCACCGCAGCGCGCCAGCGCGACCTTACGTACCGCGTCGCGCAGGCGAAGCAGCGACGCAAAATCCGTTCCGGACGGCACCATGGTTGAGCGGGGGAACCACTGATCAGAACGGAGCATCGACCGCGTCCCACGAAGGATGCCGGGCACGACAGGAACGCCGGCCTGCGCAGTGAATGTCCCTTCCGGAAAGAACACGGTGTTGCGGCCGTGCTGGGCCGCCACAGTGGCGCATCGGTATCGGCCAAGCTGCTGCTGACATCATAGCGATCGACGAACGCCGCCGCCAACCGGCGCAGAAATGGCCGGCAAATATCTGCCCGGCCAACTCTCGCTTCGCCACATAGGCCGGCTCGCCGGGAAGAATCGCCG